>NZ_JBIQOC010000053.1:0-37256 GCF_044130295.1 Acinetobacter uliginosus
AGATGAGATGTAACTCATTGAAATGTGTCATCATATTCGTCGTCAGAAAACAAGTATTATGCCATTATTTCAATGAGTTATCTTTTTTTGTCGTGTACAAAGCTTTAATTTATAGCTGAATCACCAAATAAGACATCATGCCCGTTAGAAATAGCATGGGAATATAACGATAAATTTTTACAATACTGTGCTCTAAGGCTGAAGCATGGCCTTGTTTTAAGTTGAGTAAGGTTGCTTTCAATGCAGACCAGAAACACAATACAAACAGGGCACTGAATAAACTGACGGCAAAAAAGCCAACCACAATCTGGCTGCTGCCTTCCGTCGCATTCCATAAACTTAGAATACCTTGACTGATGGGAAGTAAGCTCAAAATTAAAAGAACAGACTTGAGCATTGCCCAATGAAACTGGTTAATTTCATCCGATATTATGAATGCTTTCATTCCATTCTCCTTGGCTAAAAATGCCTTCAAGAATATTATGCTCTATTTTAATTAAATAAAAAGACGATATTTATTCATATTTTAAAATTATTTTAATGAATAAATATGGGAATAATTATCATTATAAACACCAAATAGTCATTACTATATAATATTGTTAAAATTCAAAAAATTAACACATAATTTATAATTAAGATTTATTATCACTTCAGCTTCTATTGAATATTCATATGAAGTGAAGTGATATATTCGATAAATTAAAATAAATAGTGATTTCTAATTAAGGCTGATAATAAATATCGGCATCCGTATCTTCACCACCCTCTTTGCCATCAGCACCAAAAGAATATAAATCAAATGGGCGGCCTTCAGCGCCTGGAATCACATATTGAATATCATTGTCCCAGCTGTCTTTGGGATAGCCACCTTTAACATATCCGCCCGGCATCCAGTTTTTAGCCGAAGCAGGCTGATTCACCAGTGCATCCAAGCCGCCATCTTGCATAGACGGATATTTACCATTATCCAGTTTATATTGATCTAAAGCACCAGCAACGCCTTTTAAGGTAATGGAAGTGGTATCAACCTTGGCCTTTTCACCACGCCCCATCACATTAGGAACAATCAGTGCAGCCAATACACCTAAAATTACAATCACCACCATCACTTCAATGAGGGTAAAGCCAGACTGCTTCACTTGATATCGTTTCCCTTGCATCTCACTCTCTCGCACAATCATTATCTTTATAAAATGTAAAATCAGTTAAATCATATTGTTCATATTCACAATTGGCATCATCACAGCAATCACGATTACCAGCACGATACTTGCCATCAAGACCAGCATTAAAGGCTCAAGTAATGCCAGTAAAGTGGAAATCAGTGTAGTCACTTCCCGATCCTGCATGGTCGAGGCGCGCTGCAGCATACGATCCAGCTCGCCGGATGCTTCACCACTTTTAATCATTTGTACCATCATCGCTGGAAAATAACCACTGCGTTCCAGTTGTGTCGCCAGGTTGCCACCTTCAGTGACACGCTCGGCTGCCTGGTTAACAGAGTCGCGGATCACCCAGTTATTACTTACCGCGGCGCCAATTTTAAGTGCATCGACCAAAGGTACACCAGACTGGGTCAAAATCGATAAGGTGCTGGCAAAACGTGCTGCATTTATACCACGCGATAATTTACCAAATAATGGCAATTTGAGCGTTAAACGATCAAAGGCATAATGCCCGGCAGACGTTCTTAAAAAACGTGCCAAAGTGATGAAACCCAGTACACTGGCGATCAGTAAAAATGGCCAGGCCACACGAATGAAATCACTGGCTTTCATCAGCACAACCGTAATCCACGGTAATGCCTCCTTGCTCTGGTCAAAAGTTTTGACAATATCCGGAACCACATAGGTCATCAGCCCCATCACAATCGCAAAAGACATCAGCATGAGAATAATCGGATAAATCATCGCGCCCTGCACTTTCTTTTGCATGGCAAAGCGGTTTTCGGTGTAATCGGCCAATTGATCCAGAATTAAATCCAGATGTCCCGAGCGTTCACCCGCTGCAATGGTGGCAATATATAAATCCGGTAAGCGTCCGGCCTGCTGCAAGGCATTGGCCAGTGAATAACCTTCCATCACTTTGGAACGTACTGACATCAACAGGTTTTGCACATGAGCCTTTTCATTTTGCTTGCCTACCGCCCGCAGCGCTTCTTCCAAAGGAATTCCGGCTGCCACCAGAACTGAAAGTTGACGGGTAAACAGGGCCAAATCATAGGCAGTGATTTTTTTCTGAAACCAGCGTTTTGAGTTATGCTTGTCTTTTTGCTCAACAGGATCAACCGTCACAGGAATAAGCGCTTTGTCTCTGAGCTGTTGACGGATTTGACGTGCCGAATCACCCTCTAACACGCCTTTTTGCTGCTTCCCTGAAGCATCAATGGCAGTAAATTGATATGCAGGCATTGTGATGCTCTAATTTTCTAAAATTTGCTTCAGCGCGGTTGCGTCTGACCACCAAAATCATTCATATTCTTAGCTATAAATGATTTGCTCACTCTAACATAACTCTATCCTTAGCACGACGAAATTTGATCAGGACCATTTGACCTTTATTTATGCCAAATACACCACCGACTCTAGCCGACATTTATCGCATTCGTGTTGCCGTACCTGTACATCTCTATGACTGTTTTGACTACACCTTAACGGCTGAACAATATCAGCAAGCTGAAGTTGGGGCACGTGTGGCCGTGTCGTTTGGACGGCAAAATCTGGTGGGCATTATTGTTGAAAAATTAACGGCCGATACCCCGATTGATCCGCGCTTTAAGCTCAAAGCCATCACTGAACTGCTGGATGAACAAGCACTTTTAGATCAAAAAATTTTAAGCTTGCTCACTTGGTCCGCGCAATATTATCAATTTCCGATTGGTGAAGTATTTCAGAGTGCCCTGCCGACATTTCTGCGTCAGGGCAAACCCTATAATTTATTGGCCCGGCTGTGGAAAGTTCTGGATTTACATGCTGAAGACAAGCTAACGCGCTCTGAAAAACAACAACAGGCTTATAAAGTGCTGAAATTACATCCTCAAGGCACTACAGAAAATATTTTAAATTTAGCCGGAATTGAAACGGCGACACTCAAGGCACTGGAAAAGAAGGCGATTGTGCAATGTATTCTGGAACATCAGGACTTTAGTCCTCAACCGGTCACCCTGGCACAAATGCCCTTAACCGCCAATGACGATCAGAAAAAAGCCATTCAACAGGTGTTGAAAGCCCAGAAAAAATATCAGGCTTTTTTACTGGATGGCTTGACCGGAAGCGGTAAAACTGAAGTGTATTTGCAAATCATGCAAGAGGTGCTGAAACAGGGCAAACAGGTCTTGGTTTTAGTGCCTGAAATTGGCCTGACCCCGCAGACCATCAGCCGGTTCCAGTCACGTTTTCATGGCAACATTGTACTGCTGCATTCAGGACTGAACGATTCAAAGCGCCTGCAAGCCTGGCAGGCTGCACAAACTGGCAAAGCTTCGATTATTTTAGGGACCCGTTCAGCCATTTATACACCGCTGCCCAATCTGGGCCTGATCATTCTGGATGAGGAACACGACCTGTCTTTCAAACAGCAGGAAGGCTTTCGCTACCATGCCCGTGATGTGGCAATGTACCGTGCCCATCTGGAAAATTGTCCGATTATTTTAGGCTCAGCCACCCCGAGTATTGACAGCTATGCACTGGTTGAAATGGGGAAAATGACCCGTTTAGAACTGAATCAGCGTGCCGGTGCAGCCGTGATGCCAAAAATTCATCTGATTGACCTGAAAATTGCACAAAAACAGAATGGCATGAGCCAAAGCCTGATTGATGAAATTCAAAAACGTCTAGATAAAAAAGAACAGGTATTGGTATTTTTAAACCGTCGCGGTTATGCCCCAGTGCTGATTTGTGAAAACTGTGCCTGGCAAGCCAAATGTCCGCATTGTGATGCCAACTTTACCGTGCATCGCCAGCCTTATCAGCATTTGCATTGTCACCACTGTGGCAGTATTCACCGTATGCCCGAGCAATGCCCGCAGTGCAAGCATAGTGAATTAAAACCGATTGGCCTAGGCACCGCCAAAGTGGAAGAAAACCTGCAACAACTGTTCCCCCATTTTGACGTGATTCGGGTCGACCGCGATTCCACCAGCCGGGTCGGCAGCTGGCAAAAAATTTATGACAAAATCCAGAAAAGTGAACCGGTGATTTTGCTCGGCACCCAGATGCTGGCCAAAGGACATCATTTTCCCTATGTCACTTTAGTGGCTATTTTAGATATTGATTCCGGCCTGCTCAGTGTCGATTTCCGTGCCACCGAACGCACGGCACAACTGATTGTACAGGTCGCTGGTCGTGCTGGACGCGGTGAACGCAAAGGTGAAGTCTATTTACAAACCCTACGGCCGGATCACCCTTTGCTGAATACCTTAATTGACAAGGATTACCGGCATTTTGCCAAACAGACCTTAAAAGAACGTCAGGCCGCCGCTTTACCACCTTTTCGTTATGCAGCCTTAATACGCTGCGAATCGAAAAGTCAGGAACAGAACCAGGAATTTTTACAGCAGCATGCACAGGCGTTAAGACAGGTTTCGGAAAACCTGATTGATATCTGGGGACCGATTCCTGCCCCGATGGAACGTAAGGCCGGGCGTTATCAGGCGCATATGGTACTGCTGTCACAAGATCGGGCCCGATTACATTTTTATATCCGTACCTGGTGGCAAAATATGTTGCATGAAAAGCCCTCAAACATGAAACTGACACTCGATATAGATCCTCAAGAATTAAGCTAAATCAACATTTATGCTGTGCTTAAATTCCTTGAAATTAAAATAAATTCCAGGACAAACTAATGTCGCTACTGTTACAAATTACGATTTTTCTGGGTGCTTCGCTGCTCTTGGTGCCGCTCGCCAAGCGTTTTGGCATTGCCACGGTACTCGGCTATTTGTTTACAGGCATTCTGCTCGGTCCCAGCGTATTGAATATGGCCAGCGATCCGGACGCGATTCAGGAACTGGCCGAATTTGGCGTCATCTTGCTGATGTTCATTATTGGTCTGGAGCTGCGTCCACAACGACTGTGGGAAATGCGCAAATCCATCTTTCTGATGGGCAGCTTACAAGTCGGCATTACCGGAGTTATTCTGGCAGTCGTGACTTTTTTTGCCTTACAGCAGAATCTGGCCGCCAGTTTTGTGATTGGTATGGCGCTGGCGCTATCCTCCACTGCCTTTGTGTTACAGCTGCTCTCAGAAAAGCAGCAACTCAACACCACCTTCGGGCAACAATCTTTTTCTATTTTACTGTTTCAGGACATTGCGGCCATTCCCCTGCTGGCGATTATTCCCTTACTGGCAGGTACTGAATCGACCCACCATGGAGTGGCCTACTTTGCCGCCATTATTGCCACCTTTAGCGGTTTGTTCCTGTTTAGCCGCTATATGATGCGGCCATTTTTCCGCTTTGTGGCCAAAAGTGGCGCGCATGAACTGATTACCGCAGTCGGCTTGTTTATTGTACTGGGTGTCGTGGTACTAATGGATGTACTCGGCATCAGTACCACCCTGGGCGCTTTCTTAACCGGGGTGTTGCTGGCCGACTCCGAATTCAGGCATGAACTGGAAGCCAGTATTGCACCGTTTAAGGGACTGCTGCTGGGCTTATTCTTCATGACGGTGGGCATGACCACACAATTATCCCTGCTGGTAGATATGCCCTGGTTGATTATTGGCGGTGCCCTCATTTTAATGCTGGTCAAAAGCATCACCCTGATGGCGATTGCCCGTTATTTAAACTATTCATGGCGTAACAGTTTGCTGCTGGCCACCTGTCTGGCCCAAGGCGGTGAATTTGCCTTTGTGGTGCTGAAAGTCGCGACGAGTGAAAAAGTTCTTACTCAAGCCATGCTTGAACCTTTGACCCTGATTGTGACCCTTTCCATGGTGCTCACCCCAATGTTTTACTGGTTGATCAGTCGCTGGATTATTCCTTTAATAGATAAAGAAAAAACGCCAGTTTATGATGAAATTCCAGATATCCATAACCCGATGATCATTGCCGGTTTTGGCCGTTTCGGCCAGATTATTGCCCGTATTGCCCATTTACAACACCAGTCTTTTACCGCGATTGACAGTAACCTGGAAAAAGTCGATTTCGTACGCAACTATGGCGGCACGGTATACTATGGGGACGCGACACAACCCGATATTTTACGTTCCGCAGGCATTGAACACGCCAAAGTTTTTGTCCTAGCGATTGATGATATTGAAGACTCCATGAATGTGGCACGTCATATTCGTTTAAACTATCCCAATCTGAAACTTTTGGTGCGTGCCCGAGACCGTCATCATGTGCATTTACTGCGCGATTTAGGTGTCGAACAGATCTGGCGTGAAACTTATTTATCATCGCTAGGTATGGCTTATCGCGCTTTACGCGAATTAGAGATTAGCGAAGAAGATGCGTATAAGAGTATTGAACTGTTTCGTGATTACGATGAGAAATTATTGCTTCAACAGCAACGGGTTTATACTGATGAACAGAAAATTTATGAGACCCATCGTAATGCACTGGCAGAACTTGAGCATTTATTTGAAAGTGATGCGCAAATTCGTCAAGAACCTACTGGCGTCAATTTACAACGCGGCTTAGCACATCAGCGTATTGATGTCACAAGAGATGATAGTAACTAGCTTGTGTTTTACAATATAGACACCATTAACACGGGCTATTGGAGAAATTTATGTCTGAATTACGTCAACGCTTTTATATTGAAAATTGCCCGATTCGTGGTGAAGTGGTTCATCTGGAAAGCGTTCTGCAAACGATTCTTGCGCAACGTGATTATCCGCAAGCCATTCAAATCCTTTTGGGGGAAATGCTCAGCGCTACCGCATTGTTAGCCAGCACCCTGAAAATTAAAGGCCGGATCAGCCTGCAAATTCAGGCAGCTGGAACTTTTAAATGGGCTATGGCTGAATGTAACCATCTAGGCCAGCTACGTGCATCAGCCGATTATGAAGAAGATCCACGCTTTTTTCAGGCAGAAAACAGCAGCACGGTATTTAATGCCCTGGTCAATCCGATACTGTTTATTAATATTGAGCCTGAATTCGGTGAACGCTATCAGGGTATTATTGCCTTAGAGCATGATACTTTGGCCGGCTGTCTGATGCAGTATTATGATTTATCTGCACAAATTCCAACGAAAATCGTTTTATCCAGCACAGCTGAACGTTCTGGCGGTCTGCTGATTCAGCTCTTGCCACGCAATAGTGAAGAAGAGCAGCAACGTGTGGATGAAGACCTCTGGCCACGCCTGACCATACTGACCGAGACATTGAAAGCCGAGGAACTCACAGATTTGGAACCGACTGAAATTCTTTACCGTCTGTACAATGAAGAAGATGTGCGTTTACCTGAAGCTGAACAATTAAGCTTTGGTTGTACCTGTTCTAAAGAGCGTTGCGCCAATGCCTTGATTCAAATTGGTGTGGAAGCAGTACGTGAAACTTTAGAGTTCCAGAATCCCATTACCATGGATTGCCAGTTCTGTAGTACCCGCTACACATTTACTGCGGAAGAAGCCTTTGGTTTATTTGGCAAACACTTAAGTTAATTTGATCAAGTAAACAAAATCAGAGCAGCAATAATAATTACTGCTCTTTTTTTATCTTTCCAAAATAAAATACATCATTTTTTACTTCCTTTTATAGCGTTTTTTTACACTTGTATTTTAAATATTTTAGCGTAAAATCCGCTTTCAAAATAAAGCAAAACTATCTCAAATAATGCTTTATTTCTAATGCATAAAAATAAATTAATAATTGGAAATATTGACCACATGAACACAAAAATAATGCTTAGTCTATTATTACTGCTGACCTGTCCTTTTATTCATGCAAAAGCTCCTGACTTGGTGGGAACATGGAAAACGATTGATGATAAAACAGGATATGCCCGTGCTGAAGTTCTCATCACTAAGCAAGAAAATGGAGCTTATCGGGGAACAATTATCCAAGTCCATGCCATTCCAAACCGTAGTGCTATTGATCATTGTGAAAAATGCAAAGGAGCACTCAAAAATGCCCCTCTGATTGGCTTACCGATCTTGTCAGGCTTTAAGCAAAACCCTAAAAAGACAGATGAATTTATTGATGGTCAAGTACTTGATCCCCTTTCAGGTCATATCTATCAAGGTAAGGGTCGTCTCAATACACGAGGCAATGTCCTGACCTTACGTGGCTTTATTGGTACTAGCCTGCTGGGCCGTACCGTGTCCTGGATTAGAGTGAATTAACATGCTTTTCATTCAGCACAAGTTTTTATCTCCATCCTGTTAAAAACTTGTGCATCCTCCAGATTTATAATCTTAAGAGTCAGTTCAAGTCTCATTTATGAACTATGAAATAAATTATTTTTTATTAATAACTTGGATATACTAAAAGATAAACTCCCTTACTAAAAATTATAAGAATAATAATTTCTTCATAAAAAACTGTATTTTGGCATTCAGCTAAAATATTAATTAAATAAAAATTTAAATTTTTAATATCCAAATCGAATATTTTTTAATCAAAAAGAAATTAAAAAATAACTCCCTTAGCACTATTAATTATTTATGTGACTTATTCATCAATTTAATCATTTGATTTTATAGATACTTATCGCTATAAATTAGGCGTTTTACTCTAAAATTAAAAAATAGTTCATTCAACAGGGGAAATTAGTGAAGAATTTATATAAAGGGATTTTGACCGGGGTAATTTTAGCTGCTGTTTCATCTTTCAGTTTTGCTGAAAATGATCCATTGGTGGGCAAATGGAAAACCATTGATGACCGGACCGGTTATTCCCGTGCGGATGTAGAAATCAGCAAAAAGCCAGATGGCACTTATGAAGGAATCATCGTTGCCACCCGGAGTGTACCGGGTACAGAAAAAATGGTCATCTGTTCCAGTTGCCCGGGCAACTTAAAAAATAAGCCTTTTATTGGCTTACCTTTTATTTGGGGCTTTACCCAAAATCCGGACAATCCTCGTGAATTTAACAATGGCCGTGTACTTGATCCGGTTGGCGGCAAAATCTATAAAGGCAAGGCACGTCTTAGTGCCAGTGGCAAGCATTTGAATCTGCGAGGTTATGTCGGAATTTCCGTGATTGGGCGTAGTGTGACCTGGATTAAATATTAATCGCATTCAGCATTTTTCAAGGTTCCGGTTACGGAGCCTTTTTTTGTCATAATTTGAAACAATAAGGCACAGATCAATACTGTTTCAGAACTATGAAAAGCATAATAATGATTAAAACATGATCAAGCCCAGATTCCCATTATATGCCTCAAAATCATTATGAAGTTCTTGGCATTAACCGAAATGCCACCCAAGATCAAATCAAGAAAGCCTACCGGAAATTGGCTCGAAAATATCATCCCGATGTCAGCAAAGAAACCGATGCTGAAACAAAAATGCAAAGTATTAATGTCGCTTATGACACGCTAAGCAATGAAGAGAAAAAAGCTGAATACGATTTCCAGCTGGATCATCCTGAAGCTTTTTATCAATCTGGAGCACAGACTGGCACAGGAGGTTTTGACCATAACCAATTTTACCGTCAGGGTTTTAACCAGCAGCAGTCCGATTTTAGTGGTTTTGAAGACCTTTTTGGACGTTTTGGTTCTGGTTTTGGCGGAGCAAACTACCAATATCAAAAGCAACAGCGCCAACAACAACGCAGTTATCAGGGTGAAGATCAACATGCAAGTATAGAGGTTGATCCGGCAATTGCTTATCAGGGAGCCACTCAGCAGATTACCTTGCAGATTCCGACCTTAAATGCCTATGGCGAGCCGGAGGTTCAACGCAAAACTTTGCAGGTCAAAATTCCTAAAGGCATGAAAGAAGGACAAAATATCCGTCTCTCTGGACAAGGACAAAGTGGCATCAATGGCGGTAAAAATGGTGATTTGTACATTGAAATTCACTATAAGGATACTGCGCGGATGCGGGTTGAAGGTGCCGATATTTATTACAATGTGAATATTGCCCCTTGGGAAGCCGCCTTAGGTCAAAGCATTGAAATATCTACGCCTGAAGGTAAAAAAATTCAGGTAAACGTGCCTAAAAATGCCAAAACCGGTCAACAGCTACGACTCAAGGACCAAGGGGTTCCAAGCAAAGTACCCGGTCATCTCTATCTGGTTTTAAATATTGTTTACCCAACTGCGCAAACTGAACATGAACAGCAGGCTTACCAGGCTTTTTCCGAAGCCTTTACCAAGTTTAAGCCTCGCAATGATTAAGGAGAACATCATGACGACCATTCATTATCGTGAAATTATATCTGATGAATTTAATCCTGCAGATATCATTGATGAACATTACAGTTTTGATTTAAAGCATTTCGCGGATGCATGTGGACAAAGTCCGGAGTGGGTTTTACAGCTACTTGAATACGATATTTTAGACACGCGCCCAGAAGAAAGAATTCATCAGTTTTTTGGTCACGATGTTTCGCGTGCACGTCGGGCCTACCGTTTGCAGCGCGACTTTGATGCCAGTTTTTCTGCGGTGGCAATGATGCTGGATTTAATTGATGAGGTGCAGCAATTACGTAAACAGGTCAGACACTTGAATGTCAAAAATGCTTAAAGGTACTTTTCAGTCTCCCTGCTATCTTTTATAGATAGGTAGGTGATGACTGACTATTTTGTTCTGAAATTCAATGCTGGAGAATAATCTAGGCTTATGAAAACCAAAGAATGTAATAAAAAAGTGAAGCGTATGTTTCCTGAGCATCAGGAACTCATCCACAAATTGCGTCATGATGATCCTCATTTCGCGAAAATATTTGAGAGCCATCAGGAACTGGATAAAGAAATCGCTCAACTTGAGCTTAATCCGGTTAATTTAGTTAATGAGGATATTGATTTATTGAAGCGCAAGAAGCTGAAAATGAAAGATGAAATTTATAGAATATTGACCCAAAATGCTCAGGTCAGTTGATCTGGCAGCATACAGAAAATGGCCGAGAGCATTTTTTAAATTTAATTGAACTGTGCTGATTGTGCATCGAACACAGTGAATATGGATAAAAATTTGCTGAAAACTGACCTTTATTTAAACTTGGTCAGTTTTTCAACTTCTTTCATGGTTTCTTTGACCGAGTGCTTAATCGGCTCATAGTTTAAAAACCAGAACAGGTTCACGCGTTGATCCTGATGCTGTTGGGCCAGTAAATCAATGACGCTCTTTTCCCCACGACCCACCAGATGGCGACGATAAAAATAATAAACCAGCAGTATCGTCGTGATCAGCATCACGATCAGCATGCTCCAGAACCCGGTCGGAGACTTTAAGCCTGGAATAAACTCAAAATTCATTCCGTAAACCCCGGTCAATAAGGTTAAAGGGGCAAATATCGCGGTAATAATGGCCAGAATCCGCATGTTTTCATTGGTCTGGTTGGCGATTGCAGAAAAATGTAAATCGATGGCTGCCTGAATCGAAGCACGAAGACGAACCGTATGTTTTTGAATTCGACCCACATGGCTGACCAGATCGTCCATCCTTACCAGCATAATATCCTGCCGTTCAGACTTCTTCTTGCCTTTTAAATGAGGGTAATTATCGACAATTTCGTCCCGCAGTTCTTGTAAGACATCAATTTGTTCTTCACAAAGATTCTCCACTTGCTGAAAAGACATACTTTCCTGCAATAACTGATTCCATTTGGCAAATCTGCGATGGCCTTGCAGTAATTCTTGCTGCCAGAACTCGACACGTCGGGTCAGAGGTACACGCAAATCTAAATAACCATCGATCATGCTATTCAGCAAGCGTAAAGCTAAATCTAAAGGTGTGGTAGAAGCCTTACGCGATTTGTTCTGATCTTGCACAGAACGGGTGAAATTCATTTCAATCCGGGAAATATAATTTTCAACTGCTCTATTGCCTTGTTCACGCACCGTAATCAGCGCCTGAGGTGTAATGATAAAACTCACCGGTGTGGTGGCTAAACCAAACATCTTTTCATGCTGTTCCAGCGCTTGTGCTCCGGTTTTTATATCATCATCCGGGCTAATCAGTTTACGGAAAATCAGCAGGTCATAATCTTCCAGGGTATCGAAGCTGCAGGGATGCTCCAGATTTAAAATATCTTTCACATGAAATTCATTTAATATCAGCTGAGTATATTGATAGATTTCTTTTTGCCACTCATCCGCACGATTCACGACATCTTCCCGGGTGCAATCAATCCACAAAAAGACCAGTTCAGCTGTAACGTTTTGGGTTTTCTGTACAAAAATATGCTGTTCAGTGGGATGTTGGTAGAAATAATAAACCTGCATATCAACAATTCTCTAGGGTACTTTTTTATTGTTTAATTAATGGAAATTTCAATAATTTAATCATACTATCTGCGATGAAATTATCAGCTGTGCGAAAGTGTTAAGCAATAACATACAACTGGATTTACATATTTTAAACCGAATTTTTTCACGGCCCACAAAAAAGCCCCGAGCCAGCCAAAGTGATTGCTTTGACGAAGCTCAAGGCTTTTCTAATCGTTTTCATTCACATGAGTTTAGTCATGTGAAATTCAAACCATTAAGCTTGTTCGATGTCTTTCATGGTCAGTTTGATACGACCACGGTTGTCGACATCGGCCACTTGAACCTTGATTTCCTGACCTTCAGACAATACGTCTGAAACATTGGCAATACGTTCGTTCGAAATTTGAGAGATGTGAAGCAAACCGTCAGTACCAGGAAGAATGTTCACGAATGCACCGAATTCAACGATACGAATCACTTTACCTGTGTAGATTGTACCTGGTTCGATTTCAGCAGTAAGCGCCTGGATTTTCGCAACTGCAGCCATCGCAGCAGCTTTAGTTTCACCAAATACGCGAACTGTACCATTGTCTTCAATGTCGATTGCTGCTTTGGTTTCTTCAGTAATTGCGCGGATGGTCGCACCACCTTTACCAATCACGTCACGGATCTTGTCAGGGTTGATGCTGATCACCTGGAATGTCGGCGCGTGCATAGAAATTTCAGGACGGGCACGTGAAATCACCTGGTTCATCGCATTCAGGATGTGCATACGACCTGCATATGCTTGATTTAACGCAACTTCCATGATCTCTTCAGTGATACCTTCAATCTTGATATCCATTTGAAGTGCAGTAATACCATTTGCAGAACCTGCAACTTTAAAGTCCATGTCGCCAAGGTGGTCTTCGTCACCCAGGATGTCAGAAAGTACTGCGAAACGCTCGCCTTCTTTCACTAGACCCATTGCAATACCGGCAACTGGTGCTTTAAGTGGAACACCTGCATCCATAAGTGATAATGAAGCACCACATACAGAAGCCATTGAAGATGAACCGTTTGATTCTGTGATGTCAGATACAATACGGATCACGTACGGGAAGCGGTCAGCTGCCGGAAGTACAGCTTGAACACCACGACGCGCCAGACGACCGTGACCGATTTCACGACGTTTAGGACCAGATTCACGACCAGTTTCACCTACCGAGTATGCAGGGAAGTTGTAATGAAGCATGAAGTTATCAGTTTTAGTACCCGCTAATGTATCTACCATTAACGCATCACGTGTATTACCCAAAGTCGTTGTTACTAAGGCCTGAGTTTCACCACGTGTGAATAATGCAGAACCGTGAGCACGGTCTAGAACGCCAACTTGTACATCAAGTGCACGAACTGTTTTGGTGTCGCGACCATCAATACGTGGTTTACCTGACAAAATATTGTCACGTACGGTACGGTATTTAAGATCTTCAAACAATTCATTCAAGTCATCTGCAATACCAGTTTCGTCATTTTCTGGAACGAACTGAGCAACTGCTTCAGCTTGAAGTGCATCCAATGCCGCATAACGGTCTTGTTTCACCGCAATGGTATAGGCTTCAGAAATTTTCGCTTCAAATGCTTCTTTTAATTTTACACGAAGGTCTTCGTTTTTAGTAGGAGCAGTCCAAGTCGATTCTGTTGCACCGGCAGCCGCAGCAAATTCTTTAATGGCTTGAATTGCAATTTGCATTTCGTCATGACCAAAAAGCACAGCGCCCAACATTTGGTCTTCAGAAAGTTCTTTCGCTTCAGATTCAACCATCAATACTGCAGATTCTGTACCCGCAACCACCAGGTCAAGGTCAGATTCTTTTAGCTGTTCATTGTTCGGGTTAAGAACGTATTCACCGTTGATTAAACCAACGCGCGCACCACCGATTGGACCACGGAAAGGCGTACCTGCAATGGCAAGCGCAGCAGAAGTACCAAGCATTGCAGCGATGTCAGCTTCCATTGTCTTGTCAGAAGATACAACAGTCGCAGTGACCTGGATTTCGTTGTAGTAACCTTCTGGGAACAATGGACGGATTGGACGGTCGATCAGGCGTGAAATCAAAGTTTCAGATTCAGACGCACGGCCTTCACGTTTACCGTAACCACCCGGAATACGACCAGCAGCATATTGTTTTTCTTGATAGTTAACAGTCAGTGGGAAGAAGTCCTGACCTGCTTTAGCAGTCGGTTGAGCAACCACGGCAACCAGTACGGTTACACCGCCCATAGTAATCAGAACGGTGTTGGCTTGACGCGCAACACGACCTGTTTCTAGTACAACTTGATGTTGACCAAATTGAAATTCTTTACGAACAATATTAAACATTGACATGTATTTTTCTTTCCTAGTTCTTTTGAACAGTTATTCTAGTGGAGACCCCTAAGGTTTGGCATTCACATCAACTGCATAAATGACAAAGCTTAGAAGCCGACCTCACTAGACTATAAAAATGTATGAATACACTATTTTTAAACACAAAGAAGGAGCGAAACAATCGCCCCTTCCCCATTACCTAACCAAAGCCAGGTATATTCTTAATTTTCAGTAATACGGCATTTAACATGCAATAGTCCGAAAAAAATAAGTTTAATCGAATTAACGACGTAAACCTAAAGCAGCGATCAAAGCGCTGTAACGAGTAGCATCTTTACCTTTAAGGTAGTCAAGAAGCTTACGACGTTGGTTAACCATACGGATAAGACCGCGACGGCTATGGTGGTCGTGTTTGTGTTCTTTAAAGTGACCTTGCAAATCATTGATTTGGGCAGTTAAAAGAGCTACTTGAACTTCAGGTGAACCAGTGTCGTTTTCAGCGCGAGCAAATTTAGCAACGATCTCTGCGCGATCTGCGTTTGTTAAAGCCATTCGATTTCTCCGAGATGCTTAAAAATTACATTTGATAGAAATCAATTGATTTCTCAATTGACTGCCGTGCATCACTACAGCAAGTGCGTTATTTTAAGGGAAAATCCGGGGGATTGCAAAAAGAGAAACCGCTTTTCATTTTTTTATATCAATTCATTGAAAATTATTCATTTTTTATTTTATCCCTTCCACTTTGAATTGATACCTTAACGCTTAACGTTCATTCTAAAAAACTGGGGAAACTGTGTTACCCATGAAAGCGCCTCTTTTTATTTTCCCGTTACGGATTGAAGATAAAAAAAAGCCCAAGCTAGGCTTGGGCTTTTTTTGCGCTGTAGTTTCTTATGTTTTAATTATTATTCTTTTATTTATAGTCATAATTTACGCTTTTCGCGTTTATCGTTATAAACATTCCTTGTGTGAAGCTTTACTTCCTTATGTGGTAGATTCTGCCACAAAACATTGTGTAAAAAAGTCGACTTTCTCGTATCTACTTGTAAGTCTTTTCGTACATTAATTATTATTTCTTATATTTCATGTAACCAAAAAAATCAAATATATCCAATAAAATCAAACACATTAACACAAACCAAAGATGTAATTTATACAAAAGCACCTCTATCTACCGTATTTGATTTTTAGCGCTACAACTAGGACTTAATAGTGGTCATTTCAGCCAATCATTTTTGTAATAAATCGCTTAATTGTGCATATAAAAAAGCCCTGTAGTCTCTCCCAAAACTACAAGGCTTAGCGGCTGTAAGTTTCCTCTTTATCCTTACTTCATTGTAAGTTCGCTGTCTTTCGACATTATTATTATATGATGGCGATTTTACTCAACTTTCCGTGTTGAGCTTTTTATGTGCAGCAATCATCTCAAAAACATTCCTAAAGCTCTATGCGCCAATTTCTCGAATCGTTGTAAGTAATTTCGTACAAAAAACCTGATTATTCATTTATGATTAACAATTTAGTGAATTGTTAATTTTATCTAACACACCACTTTTTCTTATGGTTTTGATGGTTAAAGCTTGTACAAAAGCCTCTTGATCAGCCAGCACACTCACCACTTTTTTGGCACGGGTAATTGCAGTATACAGTAATTCTTTACTGAGCAAATTTTTCGCAGCCTCATCCAACACCACTGCGGTATGAGTAAATTCCGAACCTTGTGATTTATGAATGGTCAATACAAATGCCGTTTCAATACTTTTCGGTAAGCGGGTTGCCGGCACCCATTTTTCCAGACTCGGGAAATAAACTTCAAACTGTGACTGTCCATCTCGGCTACGCTTAAAACAGATCCCGATGTCTCCGTTCGACAAGCCCAGTTGATAATCGTTATAGGTCATCATCACTGGTCGACCGACATACCAGTCGCCTTGCTTGCTCATCAGTAGCGATAAAGCCTCCAGTAAACGCTGTTCAATTTGCTGGTTCAATTGGCTTAAACCGAAGGCACCATGGCGAATAGCCGCCAAAATCCGGTAATCATCAAAGGTCTTGACCACCTGAGCGACCCAAAACTCAGGTTCATCAGCGGTTAAATAGCTTTTCAGCACTTCAATATAAGGCTGGTAGCCCAACATCAGTTTGTCGTAATAGGTGGTCCGGTCAAATTGCCTGGACAAATGAGCAGGAATATATTCCAGCTGGATCTGATCCGCCATTTCAGCCTGCAAGGACACCGCCCGGATTTCACCCGGAGCAACCACTTGCTTGGCAAACTGCTCGAGTAATGCTGCATTCGTTTGCACAGATTGCTGTTTTTGAATAAATTGTGCCATTTGCCCAATCAATGCCCCCACTTTAAAACGGCGACTGTTCACCAGATGAACGCGATTTTCAGCCAGAGCCGGGACATTTTGTAAGTCGGCCAACACGGCTCCCACGTCCACTGCGGCCAGCTGGTCAGCATCGCCCAGTAAAATCAGGCGAGCCTGATCCGGTAAGGCCGACAGCAACATATTGGCCAAACTCAAGTCCAGCATGGAGGCTTCATCCACCACAATCACGTCATAGGGCAAAGGCTGCTGGGCATGAAAACGTGGCTGATAACTGTTTCCCAACCCCAATAAACGGTGAATGGTAATGGGGTTCAGCTGCTTGAGCTCATCCGTCACCAGGTCTTGCAGTTTTTCATCATTCAGTGAGTTTTGCAGTGCTTCTTTCATGCGCTGTGCAGCCTTACCGGTCGGTGCTGCCATGGCAATGCGAATATTTGGCATGGCCTGATTCAGCACGGCAATAATTCGCGCCAAGGTATAGGTTTTTCCGGTTCCGGGTCCACCGGTAATGATATTCAGTGCCTGCTTCGCCACCATCTGCAAAGCCTGAACCTGATATTCATCCCTCAATAAATCTGGATAAGCGGCAAGATCAACAGCGGGAATAGTTTGCTGTTTGAGACGCATCACTTGCTGAGCCAGGGACTGCTCCATCGCCCAGTAACGGTACAGATACAAATGCTGCTGATCGAACACAAAGGGGGCTATCTTTTGCTCGACATTTTCAGCCAAAACCACTAAATCATGCAGTGTATCCGCCTGCTGCCGAGTTGCAGAAATACAACTGTCGCCGTGTTGAACTGCGTCCAGAACCTGTTCAATAATATCGCTGCTATTTTCCTGCTGTGCTGCATGACTAAACGGCTGCTGGCGAATAAACCGACTCCAAGTGCTGATCCATGCAGCGCTTTGATCATCTTTATATTGTTTATTTTCCACACAGTTATCCTCAAAGTTATCCACAGCTTAATCTATTGTTTAAAATCTACTAATTTTGACAATTCAGGCACTTTTGCTGCTTTTATCTTCAGCAAAACAGCCCAAAATCGCATCAAGCCGCAGTATAAATTCGGCCTCTGGCTTCCAGTGATAAAAGCCCTGTTCCGCCTGTCCGTTCATACCGCGCAAATACAGATAACTTGCGCCGCCCAAATGTTTTTCAATGTCATAGTCCTGCATGTGGACTGTTAAATAGCGGTGCAACGCGACCAGATACAAACCGGCCTGTAACCAGTAGCTGGCCTGCGACATGCTCTGCCGAATTTCCACCTCCAGATAATGCGACTGATCGGTGCCTAAAAAGTTACTTTTATAATCGGCAATATGATAGTGCTGGCCATCAAAATACACCAAATCGATGGAGCCGGTGAGATAGCGTGCCGAATTGGCCGGGTTAAAATCCAGCATGTCAATGCCATGTTCCGCATACAATTGATGGATACGCTGGATGGCCAGGACATGGTCCGACAGGGACAGATAAAAGGGAAATTCGGCCAGATATTCATGTTCATTCAGCTGATTGAGCTGAAAATCCTGATGCAGAGGCGTTGTTAACACCTCGGCTAGCCATTCACCCATCCAGCCAATCAGCTGTTCTTCATCGACCTGCTGAAACTCCTGCTCATATTTTGCCAAAAGTTCTTGCCATAAAGCAGGATAATCATTTTTAAAACGGCGGCGAATTTCTAAAGGCCAATCCTGCTGGTCCTGGAAATCGATATGTTCAAAAATTTCATGCAGGAATGTTCCCGCCACTGTGCCCATCGGGAAATGGCGTTTGATCCAGGACAGCGGTTGGTGGGCAACAGTTTCAAGCAGCTCAACTACATGAACTTCATCTGCTGCACTCGGCATTTGTTCGGTATTCACCGCCAAGGCATCCATGGCCTGCTTACGGCTTAAATGCTGGGCCAAGGCACTGAAACTGGTTTTGGAGCGTGGATAAAAACGCTGACTAGGAAATTGCAACGCCTGTAAAGGCAACAGCTCCTGCTGCCTGGCTTGCAGCTTGGGTGGTCTTTCATGGAGCAAGGCTTCATCAGCACTGGCAGGATGCGCAAAGTCTTGCCCACGCCAGAAAGCCAGACCATGACTGGACTTGCCTTCCTGATCCTGCAACAGGGCATAGACCCGATGGCTGGCCCGGGTCAGGGCCACATACCACAGCCGATGCTGCTCTGCCACGGCACGGGCATTGTGCTGTTCAATCGCGGCCTGTTCCAGCAGATTCTTGTCATTCACCGCCACCACACGCTGGATGTCCACTTTTCCCGTCACCGGATGCACATGTTCGACCGTAGAAAAGTTCAGGGTCTTGTTCATTTCCCGAAAATCTTTATCCGCCCCGAGCAGGAACACAATTTTAAACTCCAGTCCTTTGGACTGGTGGATGGTCATCAGCTGCACCCCGGCCTCGTTGGACAGTTTGCGTTCCAGCTCCCACTCGCGTTCCGCCGGAGATTGCAGCTGTTTCAGATACCAGTGATAGAGCTTTTGTGCGCCCTGATACTGTTCACTGTGCTGGCACAATAATTCGGTCAGATGACGCAGATTGACCACGCTGCGTTCATTATCGCGGCTTTGGGTGGCGACCAGATTTTTCCAGACCTGAAACAGGTTCAGACAGTATTGCCACGCGGTTAAAAAGCCTTTTTGCAGCCACATTTCACGAATGCAGTCGAAGTCGTAAATGAACTGGCTCAAGCCATCGGCCTGGGCTTCCAGCTGTATCAATTGCTGCAAATTGAAACCCAATAAACGGCTGAGCAAGGCGCGCTTGATTTTGCCTTCGTCATAAGGATGCATGATGGCAGCCAGTACTGCCCCCACATCTTTGGCAACTGCATGGTCAAACACACTGCGTTTGGAAGGACGATTGACCCGAATGCCCAGACGTTCCAGTTCATACTGGGCTTTATCCAGACCGTCATGGTTTTTCGATAAAATCGCGATGTCATTTTCAGTCAGGTATCTGGGACCGGTTTTTTCTGCCAGATAGAGTTTTTCTGCAATGCCCTGATTGAGTAAGTCGCGAATTTTCCAGGCCACCTGCAGCGGCTCATGCTTTTTATCATTCAATAATAGCCAGCGTAGCGGCTGATGATTTTCACCCTGTGCATCGATGAGTGCCGGATGGGGACGCGAACCGGCTTCAACCGGGCTATAAATCACCTCTTCACCAAAATCCATCTGCCGCTGAAACAAGGCATCCACAGCCTGCACCAGCACTTTAACCGAACGGTGATTGTGGCGCAGGCTGTATTGCCGTCCCTGTTTGGACAGCACATCGGCACGGGCTTTGTTATAGGTCAGCATGTCGCCGCCACGGAAACCGTAAATCGCCTGTTTCGGGTCTCCGACCATAATCATGCAGCCCTGCATATAGCGTTTCTGGTCGCGCCAGATCCGCGCCAGCATATTGTCTTGATCCTGGTTGGTATCCTGAAATTCATCCACCAGAATCAGGGGATAACGGGCTTGCACAAACTTGGCAAAGCGTAGTCCCTGCTCGCCTTGCAAGGCTTCTGATAGCGTGCGAATCTGCTGGGCAAAAGTGGTTTCGCTTTTCTGCTGCAGCACTTGCGGCAGGCGTTTTTTCACTTCTTGACTTAAATAAAACTTCAAATAGGCATCCAGCAAATCCAGATCCAGATTGAGCTGGGACAAAGCCTCGCAAAAACTTTTTAACGCTTGCATCACCGGGTGCTGTTCAAACTGATGTAGCACCTCTTCTGCACATTTATTCAGAACTTTTTTGGTCGCCAGATCGGTCAGATTTTTCAGGGTGGTTTCAAAATGCGGGGCAAATAAGGCATAGCAGCGCTGTTCAGCCAAAGCCTGGATAAAAGCCGGTAAATCGTCACACAAGCTACGTTGCATCAAGCCATCGGTGCGCCATTTTTTGCCAATAACCGAATGATATTGACCCTCTGCCGAATAATAATCGCTCAGGCTAGCAATCAGGCTTAAATCCAGCTGAATAAATTCATCCACCAGTTGCTCAAACTGGTTTAAATCCAGCTCGGGTGCCTGCACTTCCTGAAACTGTGCCGAGGCAAAGTTCAGGCTATTTTCCACCACCGGCACATAGGCATCCTGCGACTTCAGCTTTTGATTCAGCAGCAGATAATCGACCACATTCTGCGGCTGCAACTGAATCCATTCACGCAGTACATCATGAATCAGCTGATAAGTATAGCTTTTGGCATCATCGGTAATATCAGCCCGTTCAATTTTGCCGCTTTCAAAGGAAAACTCGCGCAGCAGCTTTTGGCTAAAGCTGTCCAGTGTGCCAACAAACAGCTCATCCAGCTGGTCAATCACCAGTTTTAAACGTTCACGGGCAAAATCCACTCGCGTGACATAGTCGCTTAAAACTTTCTGGAATAAAGGATCGGATTCAGCTGCTAATTTGGCCTGAAGCTCCGCTTGGGTCAGGGTTTGACAGCTGTCGAAATAACGCAAGGTTTCCACCAGACGTGCCCGGATACGGTTTTTCAGTTCAGCAGCCGCTGCACGGGTAAACGTGGTGGCAATCACCTGATTGGGCAAATACGGACCGAGAAAAATCCGTACCATCAGACTGGACAGGGTAAAGGTCTTTCCAGTACCGGCTGAAGCCTCAATCCAGTGCAAGCCCTTGAATTGCATGTCCACAATCGGGTTAAACGACATTGGGTGTATTGTTTGAGGATGGTTCATATTCTTTTTTATTCTTTAATGGCCTGTTGATGCATAAACACCGGTTGATAGAGCTGATAGGAAAATTGTGCGCAGGCATCTTCCAGCAAGGCGGTGGCATCCTGTTCCTGTAAAATAAACTGCCAGTCGCGGTGCATTTGGGTGGCTTCGTTATCCGTCACCGAAAAACCGCTAAACTTGCCATCTTCATGCCAGTCCTTATAAATCACATCCATATCGTCAATGCACATCTGGTTCTGCTCATTGGCTTGCCAGTCATGTTCTTTATCTTTTTCAGCAATTTTCAGCAGCAAGGCGGCAGGCAACACCAGCGGCTGGCTTTGCCCATATTTCCAGGCGGCCAGCCAGTGATCCAGCCATTCACGGGCTTTATTCGAGGTCACGCCATGACATAAAATGGTCCGGTCACTGAACACCACAATCCGCGCCAGTTTTTCACCGCCTTCCCCTAAATTCAGATAGGCCAACCAGAGCAGATATTCCAGCCAGACTTTGGCACGGCGCTTGGCACGCGCGCTTGAAGCATCCAGACTGACCCATTTTTCTGCGCTGTTTTTCGGTAAATGAATGTTCATATACACATGATCATTCACCTTCAACACTTGCTGTGTGGTCGGGGTCACTTCAGGGGCATATTTCAGCAAGCGGTCTTTTAAACGCTGCTGTTCAACCACACTCATTTGCCAGCTGCTTTGTTGCAGTTTGCCTATTGGCAGCTGATCCATCAGCAATTCAGGCTGTGCCGTACCCTGCTGTTTTTGCAGGAACTGGCGCACGGCATAACGCCCAAAACCATCCAGCAACAAGGGTTCCTGTACCGCAGGCAGATCTTCAGGACGCAGATTTTCCACACCCAAGGTTTTTAAATATAAACGTGCCGGGAAAGTGACATCCTGAATCCACTGATGACTGTCCAGCACCAAGACATCCTGCTGCAGATGCTGATAAGGCGTATTCACCCAAGACGCACGCTGTCCGCTGGCATGCCGAATCTGTCCCGCCACACAAAACCATTGGTCCTGATAACGCACCGGTCGGGCCGATTCAAATCCGACCGGATCAAAAGGCAATAAAGGATGCACATGATACAGCGAGCGCAGTTGCTCTGGCACTTCCACGCCATTGATCTCTACAGTGGCATCAGTTTGGTTGTCCGCTTGTTTGCTCTGAACGATAAAAGCCAGATGCTGCACCAGTTCCTGCACCACGGTGGAGGGATCACGCACTTCTCCATCGTTAATGTCAAAGCCGTTATAAAACAGCCACAGGTTGTCCTGAGCCAGCAGCAGATGGTCTAAAAATGCGCCCTGATCATCTTCCAGACGGGAACGGTCGCCGAGCTGGGGCTTCAGCAAATCCATCAAATCAAAAGGCAAATGCTGGCTACGATTGGGAAACTTACCGCTGTCCAGTCCAAGCATCACAATTAGTTTATATGGCACAGGACGAATCTGTCCGATCTGGCTAAAGGTAATCTGCCCGGTCGGTTCGGCATGGTCCAGCTGCATTTCCAGAGTGTTATTAATTTCTGCCAGCAAATAAGGCAGAGGCAAACTTAAACTGCGCAAGGCATGATGATCGTGCTCATCGTAGAAACTAGCCAGGGTCAGCATCCGCTCCTGTTTTTTGATGATTTTATACACGGTCGATAAAGACTCGACACCGCTTTCTTCAAACTCGGCAATATCCTGCATCAGACGCTTGAGCCATTGCTCTACAGGGACATTTTGTCCTTGCTCATGCGCAATCATCCAGTCCCGGCGCGCGTCAAAATCCTGATAAATCTGGATCAGCTTGCCAATCAGCTCAAAATCGCTGGGCAGGACCTGGGCAAAACTGAGCGTGCCCTGAAACAGGCGATGCTCAGGAATGGCAATCCCCAAGGCCAAACGGTCGAGCGCAAATTTAAAACTAAAACGATAGTCTTCATCGCCTTCGCACAGGCTACGCTTTAAATGCTCGGCATCCAGTCCGCGTTTAAAACCGGCAGCAATCAGCAATTCCGTAATGCGTTCAATGGCATTGACGTCCAGACTGTAACGCTGCTGGGTCGCGCTTAAACTCAGCCAGTCGGCAAAATCTTCAATACTGAAACGCCCCTGAATCAGTTCAATCCGGCCCAGTACCGCTCGCCAAGCATTCAACGCATCCAGTTGTGCCACACCGGCAATTTGAATGGGCAGATATACACTGTCTTTGGACAGTTGATGACTGCTGCCGGCTTTATGCTGAATCAGGTCACGTTCGCTGGGTGGCGGTGCAAATACGCTGCGGATCAGCGGTTCAAGCTCGCTTAAGCTTGGGCTGAGCACCAAAATATCACTGGGTCTACGCGGTGCTTCTTTGGTGCCCTGTGCCAGCCAGTGAATCAGCTGTTCTTTTAACACTTCCAGCTGGCGCAAACTGGAATGGCAAACATGAATTTGTATCGAATCATCCTGTTCATCCAGTACATATTGATGCTGCTCTGGCTCCACCAGATACAAAATATCAGACTGGATTTTACCGAGTAAATTCGCTTTATATTCATCAATAAAGGCATCTGCCCAGACCCCATCTTCCCCCGAAGATAAATTCGATAACAGGGAGAAATGGTCACGCGCCTGCTTGCCAAAACGGGTCAACAAAGGATGACGCGACTCGCGCTGTTCTGCATTGAAATTTAAAGTAAATTCCTGGAAAAACTGTTCAATGTCGGCATCACTGGCTTTGGGGTTTTTCGCAATAAAGCGTTCTTTGACCCTGAGGTCGTAACGTGCTTTCCAGTTCGGATCGACACTGTCGGCCCAATATTCCTGTGAAGGGTTGTAATGCAGAATATAAATATCAAGGTACTGCCCCAGACGGCGTAAAAACTCCAGCTGCATGGGAGGCAAATCCAGCAGGGTAAAAATTACCAGTTGTTGTGGCAATTTTTTTAATGCTGCCTTGCGGGTCTCAGGATGATCCAGCGTTTCCCAGAACATAGCATCAATACTCTGCATCTGTTCAAAGTCCTGATGAAACACTTCCTGCCACAGCCAACGCTGCCAGGCTTCCAGTTCACGCGCCTGATTCAGGGTAAATTCAGAAATATCGCTATTGGTTTTAAAGAACATGTCCTCAATCGGAAGTTCTTTATTTTGTCCCCAAGCCTGCAGCCAGTTAGTTGGACAGCTGCACATATTGGGAGGGCAATTTTTCTGGCAATGGCCGCGATATTCCATGTAATGGCTAAACAGGCGTGATACCTGCTCTGCCACCCAATACAGCATGCCCTGCTTTTTCAGCTGCTTTTCAATGCCCTGTTCCAAACGGTCGGCGCTGTCATAAATCCGCTGTACGATGGAATATAAAGGATGATCAAGCTGTAAAGAATTTTTTTCGCCCTGAATAAAGGCTTTTAATGCCTGAAACACGCGCCACTTGATAATAATTCGTGGAATATTGGCTTTACGCACCTGCTCTTTTTGATCGACCAGCACCCATTGATAGGCTGACCATTGGAAACCACGAATCCGGTGATGAAACTGGGTATTGGCACTGATGCCTTTTTGCTCTGCCAGCTTTTGGGTCAGCCAGGCTTCAACCGCATGCGACGGCACAATAAAGTGTTGAGTTTGCAGCACCTGAAAAGGTGTTGTGGCAGGCTTATTCACGGTCGTCAGCATGGCGTGCACCAGCACGTCTATACGCTGACTTTGAATCACATGAATGGCCATGACTGCATTACCCCAATATTTTTTAAAAAATGAAACGCCTACAAAAGCATAAAGATTATTTACTATACAACGGCGTCTGTCTATGTCAGTTTTAACTGCACATTAGCTTTAAAAAGGCTTTGAAATTCACACCTTAATGATGGTTGAATAGAACAAATAACACAAAATTTAAGGTATTTACATGATGAAAATAGATAAAATTCCAGACGCAATCGATCCTCAGTTAGACTTGGAAAGCATTCGGGCAGAATGCCTGGAACTTGTCAAAAAACGTGCTTACTGTTCTGCAGGTGCAGCCGTCATTCCGGTTCCATTTCTGGATGTGGTCATCGATGTCGGAATTTTGTCACAACTCATTCCGGAAGTGAATGCACGTTTTGGTTTGGCTCCGGAACAAATCAGTGTCTATGACCCTGAAACCAAAAAAGTACACTGGCATGAACTGCGTAAACGGGGGGTAGAATTTTCCGGCTTGGTGGTGGCACGTACCGCCGTGAAAAAATCCCTCAACAATGTGGTAGCCAAGGTCATCACCAAACAGGTGACCAAATTTATTCCGCTAGGTGGTCAAATTGTTGCTGCAAGTTTAGGCTACATTGTGATGAAGAAAGTCGCCGAAGCTCACGTAGAAGACTGTTACAAAATTGCCAAAGGGATTCAACAAAAACAGCAAGCCCAAGCGGCGAGTTAATCATTCCCTGATCTATTAATAAAAAATTCCGCTTGCAGCTGAGAACCTAATTGGTTCTCAGCTGTTTTAAAATGGTTCTGAGTATTTCTAAACGTGCGGTATTTTTGTCATCGTTGGCAATAATATGCCACGGTGCATAAGTGGTGCTGGTATGTTCGAACATATCCGCAGCTGCATCCAAATAAGCATCCCATTTTTCCCGATTGCGCCAATCCTCTGGAGTGATTTTAAAGCGTTTGTTTGGCGTCTCTTCACGGGCTTTAAAACGGGCGGCCTGCTCATCCTTGCTAATCGCCAGCCAGAATTTGATCACTACGGTTTGACTATTGGCCAGATCCCTTTCAAAGCGGTTAATTTCATCATACGCTCGCTGCCACGCATGCTCACTGACCAGTCCCTCCACGCGTTCCACCAGCACCCGTCCATACCAGGAACGGTCAAAAATCCGGATGTCTTCATCAGTCTGCAACTTGGTCCAAAAACGCCACAAATACGGATGACGCATCTCATATCGTTCAGGAGCCGAAATACTGTGAATGTCATATTCCCGCGGATCAAGATTTTTCACCAGCCGTTTGATGGTACCGCCCTTGCCTGCCGCATCCATACCTTCAAATACAATAATGGCTTTACGGTCATCAAAACGTAGCGCCTCGGCTACTTTTACCGATAGTTCTTTCAGCTCTTTTTTATAGTCTTCTTTGGTCGTGGCCTGATTTTCTGGATGCAGTAACAACTCTGGAACAGGCGCCTGTTTCCATTCAGTTTCTACTTCGCTCAAATGCTCTGGACAGTTTTTCATAGCCGCCAAAATGATCTGTGCAAATTGTTGATTACGTAATTTTTCATCCTCGCAATCAATGATGTTCCAGTCCTTGGTAAAACGCTGGCTGAGCTTTTGCAAACTGTCGTACTGCTTTTTATTACGCCAGTCCAGACCATGTAATTTATGCCAGCGCACTTCATGGGGATCCAGATTATCCATTCGCTTCTGCAAAGATTTCCAGGACAGATCAAACCAGACCTTCACCACATCGACATGATTATTTTTTAAGTCCTGCTCAAAAGCCTGCATATTGGCAATATAGGTATCAAACTGCGATTCATCCAGAGGCTTGGATACATGCAGGGCGGTGGCCAGCAAATCACTATACCAGTTGCCAAATAACACCATGAGCTGGCCTTCGGCAGGAATAAAGCTTGCATACGGCTGCCAGTAGGTCTGTGTGTTATTGAACATGTTGGCGGCATCAGCCTTAACCAGTAAATAACGCGGATCAACCCATTCACGCAGCTGCTTCACCGCCTCGCCCTTTCCAGCCAGTTCAATGCCATTGACCAGCACCAGTACGCTTTTGGCATTACTCTGACCACGGGTATTTCTTAACTGATATTGTGCTTCAATCAAATTCAGGGAAAGTTCATCTTCATCCAGCAGCAGATTTTTTGTTTTTTTCAGTGTCATCTTTTCCCCTATCCTTTTTTCTAAATTTCAGTCTATTCAAGCATAATCCCAGACTGAATTTGAACACATAGTGTTTATGTTGCTCAGAATTGCTGCGATTCCCGGAAAACTGACTTAATTTAAACCATTTTTCTTGCTGTTTGTCATAGCGACTTTGCCCGTCTCGCTCTAATATTTAGCCATCTAAAAAATAATAGAGACACAGCATGTCTAAACTGGCTGCATTGGATGATCTTTTAGAATTGTATTATCAATTGAATTATCATCAAAATCCTGACATTTTTCGGCGCCTGCAAGATGTACAGGCCTGGCAAAAACAGCGCATGCAGGCCACCCATAGTAAACAGTTTGCTGAAAAGCAGAATGTATTGATGTCAGAGTATTTTCTCAATCGTCTCTATGGCGGTCCAGATTTTGACGCACTGGCTGAACAGATTGCCCGCTTGATGAAATATGCACACAAGGCTGAAAAGCTGATTCCTGAAAATGCGGTGAAAACAGGCACATCAGGGGTATCTTTAGCCATTTTGGCGGTACAACTGGATGAACAGGTGGCCATGCAGCTCCTTGAAGATTATCATCCGCACGAAGCTCTAAACGATGAGATGATGCGTTTGACTTATCTAAAACTCGATCAGGGGCAGCCTCGTTTAAAACAGCTGGATTTACTCGACCAGCTGGGTTTTAGCCTAGATAAATACATGCGCTCGTTTATGGTTCAGACTGCATTTAAAATGTGTAAGGGGGCAGCCAGCAAATATAATTTCAACATCATGTATGAATTTATGCAGGATGGCTTTTTGGCCATGAAACCGTTAAAGTCAGCTGAGAAATTCGTGAAGGATTTTACCGCGGTTGAACGTCAGATTATCCATAAGGTTCACGCAGGCGATCCTCACCCGTTTCAGTAAATTATGTTGTGATGGAAATAACAAATTGCGCAGTGAATAAAAACACAGAGCAGATTTTATGTATATTATTCATAACAATTGCATGCGGATTGCTGTACAACGTCCTAGAATCTGTCATCATGCAAGCACTGCAACATTAACCCTATTTTTATGTTAGGAGTGACTCTAATGTCTAACGAAAAACAAACGCCTCCCTCTACCCCTGAGTCGGCACAAAATACAGACAAAGTGAGTCCTTTCTTAACTGAGCCTCTTCCACAAGGCACTGCACAAGGTCAGCAACAATCTTTACAACAACAGTTAACCGATACGCCAGTGACCGGTTCAGTACCCAAATACAATCTGCCACGTGGTGCCAATACCGGTAATGTCGGTCCGACCACCCACTTCGGTTACCAGACCGTCAGCAGTGAAGATAAAGCCCAGAAAGTGGCGGAAGTTTTCCATTCGGTTGCCAGCAAATACGACATCATGAATGATCTGATGTCTTTCGGTATTCACCGTCTCTGGAAACGTTTTGCCATTAATATGTCGGGCGTACGTCGTGGTCAGCATGTGCTCGACATTGCCGGCGGTACAGGGGACCTGGCCAAAGTCTTTAGCCGTGAAGTCGGTCCTACCGGTCATGTGGTCTTGTCTGACATTAACGAATCGATGCTGAACGTCGGTCGTGACCGCCTGACTGATGCTGGCTGTACCAATGTAGACTTCGTTTTGGCCAATGCTGAAACACTGGAACCATTTGCAGACAACAGTTTTGACTTGCTCACCATCAGCTTCGGTTTACGTAACGTGACCGATAAAGATGCTGCGCTGGCTGCCATGTACCGCGTGCTTAAGCCAGGTGGCCGTTTGCTGGTACTTGAATTCTCTAAACCGGTGTTTGAGCCATTCTCTAAACTGTATGACCTGTATTCGTTCACGGCTTTACCGATCATGGGCAAAATTATTGCCAACGACTCTGAAAGTTATAAATATTTAGCCGAATCTATCCGTATGCACCCAGACCAACGCACCTTAAAAGGGATGATGGAAAATGCCGGCTTCCAGAACTGTGATTACCACAACCTGACGGGTGGTATTGTGGCGGTTCACCGCGGCTTTAAACTTTAAGGTTTTATACTATGTGGTCGATTCTGGCACTGGGTGCAGTTGAACGGTTAATTCATCATGTGATTGATCTGGATGCCATTACCCGTATCCAGCTCAATCAGTTGCAAGGCAAGATGTTACGTGTGGTGATTGACTCACCGCAACTGTCTGTTGATGTGTTTTTTGACGAAAATAAAGTGCGCCTGGAACCGACCGTCACCGGTCAGGCAGAACGTCCGTCCATTTTTGAGCAACGCCCGTTTGACCCGCAACAAACATCTATGCCAGCCACCGCAACCTTACAGGTTAAAAATGTGGTTGAGCTAATCAAACTGCTGCTGGCAGATGATGTGGGTAATATTCCGCTGCAGGGTGACTATCACCTGTTACAGGATATTCAGCGCATTTTGCAACAGGCTGAACCGGATTTGGCTGCGCATTTAAGTCCGTGGATTGGCCCTGCCCTTGCCCATGAACTGGGTAAAATCCAGCTGGCACCGAAACTTTTAAAACGTTCCTTAGCAAGTTATTTATTCTTTGCTGAAGATGCGTTAAAAGAAGATACAGGTTTATTTGCTGCACGTTGGCAAATGGACGATCTGCAACAAGATACCCGAATTTTCAATCAAAATTTAGACCGTGCTGAAGCCAAGATTCAACAGCTTCAGGCACAGATTGACACTTTAAATACAGCTCCTGCTTCAGCTCAAGATTAGGTAATGAGATTTATGATTCCGCACGTTTCACGTTTACTCGAACTTTGGCGCATCGCCGCGCACTATAGACTCGACACGTTGTTTCCTGCGGAAGAATTACCGGAAAAAGCCCGTCATGCTTTAAGTTTCATTCGCATGCACCCTGCAGCATGGTCAAGCCGTGAACGTAAAAATCCGCTTAAGCTGAAACAGGCTTTAGAAGAAATGGGACCGCTGGCGATTAAATTGGGACAGCTGCTGTCTACCCGTCGCGACCTGATGCCACCTGAAGTTTTACAGCAACTGGTCTTATTGCAAGACCGAGTTAAGCCCTTTGACAGCAATGTGGCTAAAGCACGGATTCAGCAATCGCTAAAAGCCGATGTAAATACATTGTTTGCCCGTTTTGATGAACAACCGCTTGCCGCAGCGTCCATTGCACAAGTCCATACGGCTGCCCTGCATGATGGCCGCGAAGTGGTGGTGAAAGTCACCCGTCCCGACATTCGCACTCAAATTCTGCAAGATTTTGAAATTCTGGACTGGCTGGGAGCAGCGCTGGAAAAACGTCTGGAAGCCGCACGTGCCCTGCATTTATCGGAAATTATTCAGGACTATCGTCAGATCATTTTAAATGAGCTGGATTTGACTCTAGAAGCTGACAACACCCGCCGTATGCGCCATTATTTTACTGGCTCAAGCATGATGTATGTGCCTGAAGTGTATATGGACAGCAAAGATGTGATGGTGGCTGAACGCATCACCGGTGTTCCGATTTCCGATACCGCGACTTTTGACCAGATGGGTATGAATCGTGCGGACCTGGCAGAAAAAGGTCTGACCATTTTCTTCACCCAGGTGTTCCGTGACAACTTTTTCCATGCCGACATGCACCCCGGTAACGTATTTGTCGAAACCATCAATCCTGCTAATCCGCGCTTTATTGCACTGGACTGTGCGATTATGGGTGAGCTCTCCAAGCATGACCAGATGACCGTAGCACGCATGTTACTTGCGGTCATGAACAGTAACTTTATGCAGCTGATTCAGATTGTGCACCAAGCTGGCTGGATTCCACCGGGTACCGACCAGGATGCTCTGGCCCGTGAAATGCGTCGCACCGTAGGTCCAATGGTATCAAAACCGATGAGCGAGCTGGATTTTGCCGGCATCCTGATTCAGGTGATGGATATCGCCCGCCGTTTCCATCTGGAAATTCCTCCGCAGCTGATGTTATTGCTGAAAACACTGGTTCATGTAGAAGGTTTGGGCACCGATCTCTACCCGGATCTTGATATCTGGAAACTGGCCAAACCGATCCTGACTGACTGGATTAAAGCCAATATGAATCCAGTGAAAAATATGAAGGAAATTGGTCAGCAAATTCCAGACCTTCTGCTGGGTGCACAGGATTTACCAAGTTTGATGATTGACAGCCTGAATGGTTTAAAAAACCAGTCCGCTTGGCATTCCAAACAATTGCATGAACTGCAAAGCATGCGTCTGCAAATGGAACATCAGCAAAAACGCAGCTGGATTTTTGGCAGCATTATGGCCATTTTGCTATCCATTGCGATTATTGCACCATGGTATGTATCTATTATTCTGATCATACTTGCGAGCTTGCTGGCTGTCTGGCGTGTGTTTAAATAACACAGTCCACTTATCCACTGCATCTAATTCTAACAACCTGATTATTTACATAATCAGGTTGTTTTTCCATACAATGACTAATCAGTCAGAAACTGATGACTCTCGCCATTGTTGCCTATATATGACAGATTAGAATAACAACACACCTGTAGATTGAATGATAGATCATGACGCAAATCTTGCAAAAACGCCCTTCTTCTTTAAATGTCCGTGCTGGCCGGTTGGCACGCCAACTGATTGAAAAAGAAGGTTTGCAGGCGAATTTTGTCGATATTGTTCCTGGTGCTGCAGGTGGCCCCAAAGGCATAGGCATTCAAGGCCTTGATCAAGCCATTTTTGGCGATTTCCTGGCACAAACGCCACGGCGCAGAACCCTGATTGGCTCCTCGATTGGCAGCTGGCGTTTTGCCAGTATTGCTGCCTGGGGCGCGAAGGAAGGCACCGAACGCCTTGCGGAGCTTTATACTAACCTGTATTTCCATAAAAAAATGTCACGACAGGAAGTGGGGCAAATTTGCCGTGACATGCTGCTCGATCTGGTGCAAGGCAAAGAACAGCAGCTGGTTGAGCATCCGGACTATCATCTGACCGTCATCTCGGTCAAAGCCCAGCACATTTTCCAGAGTGACAGATCCTTACCATTAATAGCATCAGTTGCCGGAATTATTGGCAGTAATGCCGTGGCACGTAAACACAACCGTCTATTTATGCAAAGGGTAATTAGCCAACCCGAAACAGGCCCACAATTTAAAGTCGATGATGATTTTACCACGCATTATCAGCCTTTAAATCTCAGCAATGTCACCTCTTGGTTGATGGCTTCAGCTTCTATTCCCGGAGTGATGGCAGCGATTCGCGATATTCCCGATGCCCCGAAAGGCAGTTACCGTGATGGCGGTTTAATTGATTATCACCTTGATCTGCCGTTCCAGAGCCAGGGTATTGTGCTGTATCCGCATTTTAGCGGTAGCATCACCCCGGGCTGGTTCGACAAAATGCTGAAAAAGCGCAAGGCCAGTCCGGAAAATCAGGCACGGACTTTATTGCTTTCCCCTTCTGCCGAGTATCTACAATCCTTACCGCTCGGTCGCTTGCCAGATCGTAAAGATTTCACTTTAAAAGGGCTGGATCAGAAACAGCGGATTCAAATGTGGAATCAGTCTGTAGCGGAAAGCCAGCGCATGGGGGATGAGTTTTTGGAAATGGTGGAAAAACAGAACTTTCCGCAGCTGATGCAGGATTTATAAAAGCAAGTAGAGGAAAAACTATAGGCGCTTGATTAAGTGAATCAGTTTATTTTCCAATCCGTTGAATATTAGAAAATTCTTTGTGAATAAAACACCTGAACTATTTTGAATCAGAAATCAAAATGATCATGCGTATATTTTTTTCTCAAACAGTTGCTAATCACGTACACTATGTAGCTGCGATTTTTATTCGCTGTTTTCCATTTTGAACATATTTTTGGTGAAATTCTCATGAACAACATGCAATGGCTCGATGAAGTAAAATTTAACGAACAAGGTCTAATCCCTGCCATTGCTCAGCATCATCAAAGCGGTCGTGTGTTGATGGTGGCATGGATGAACCGTGAAGCTTTGGCTTTAACTGCAGAAAAAAATCAAGCGGTGTATTTCTCGCGTTCACGTCAAAAATTATGGCATAAAGGTGAAGAATCCAGTCATTTCCAGACTGTACATGAAATCCGTCTAGACTGTGATGCCGACGTGATTATTTTACAGATTGAACAGCACGGCGGTATTGCCTGCCACACTGGTCGTGAATCTTGTTTCTATCGCAAATTGACTGCAAATGGCTGGGAAATTGTCGATGCACAGTTGAAAGATCCAAGCATGATTTATGCTGAAAAATCAACCAATCCGCATACCTTGGCCATGAATGCCTCGACTGCCCAATCTGAACAGGTCGAAGTTTTGGACTATTTGGGCAAAATGATGGCAGAACGCAAATTGGCCGATCCGGATTCATCTTATGTCGCCAAGCTGTATCACAAAGGCTTGAACAAAATTCTGGAAAAGATCGGTGAAGAAAGCGTTGAAACCATCATCGCTGCGAAGGACTTTAAAACAGAACCGCATGAAGATAATAAAAACGACTTGATTTATGAAGTCGCCGATTTGTGGTTCCATACCATTGTGATGCTGGGTTATTTTGACCTCGAGCCACAGCTGGTATTAAACGAGTTGGCTCGTCGCCAAGGCCTGTCTGGCTTGGTGGAAAAAGCCAATCGTCAGCATTAATTCAGTATTTTAACTGTGTCAGTGTCTAAAAAACCCAATCCTACCTACGAGCAAGCGCTTGCTATAGATAATGCGCGTCTAGGCAATTCCTTCAAGGTGATTGCCTATGCTGGCACAGGTAAAACCACCACCCTGCAAATGATCAGCGACGCCATGCCAGAGCGGCGTGGCATGTATCTGGCATTTAACAAAGCCATCGCAGCAGAAGCGCAAAGTAAATTTCATCGCAACGTTGACTGTCGAACCTTTCACTCGCTGGCTTTTCGCAGTGTGCCTCGAGGCGTCACCGACAAACTTCGCTTGCCGCGTTTAAGCCCAAGTTTTATTGCCAAGGAATACCGGCTACAGCCGATTACCCTGCGCCGGATGATGGGTGGGCGTTATGAAAAATACGTGATGATGCCATCGCGTCTTGCGAGTCTGGTGGCCAATGCAGTCAGTTATTTCTGCTCGACCAGTTCGCAGTATCCTGCACCGCGACATCTGCAGGCACCGAGCTGGTTACATCCAGATGATATTGAAGAATTACAGAAACATTTATATCCAGCCATTGAACGGCGCTGGTTAGAATCGATTGATCCCAATCATCAGGCCGGTATTGGGCATGATATTTATCTAAAGCTTTGGGCCTTGTCTGAACCAAATATCCCTGCCGATTATGTGCTGTTTGATGAAGCACAAGATGCCGACCCTTTGATGCTGGGTATTTTGCTGCGTCAAAGAAATACCCAGGTCATTTATGTTGGCGATGCCCATCAACAAATTTATGCTTGGCGCGGTGCGGTGAATGCCATGCAACAGCTGCCCTTGCCTGAATCGCGCCTGACCACATCGTTCCGTTTTGGTGAAGAAATTGCCTTGAATGCTAATGCCATTTTGGGTGCATTAAATGAAACCGTGCCCTTGCTCGGCAATCCGTTACTGAATTCCAAAGTGGTGAATAAACCGCATACCAAACAGCGTGATGCGATTTTGTGCCGTACCAATGCCCGTGCCATGGAACTGCTACTTTCCGGATTAGTGCATGGCGACAAGGTCAGCTTGCAGGCCGATCATGTCAAGCTGAACCGTTTTGTCGATGCAGCCAGCATGCTGAAACAGGGCCGCCGTGTCACCGATGTGCCGGAACTGGCCTGGTTTAATTCCTGGCACGATGTGCATGAATACTGTGAAACCAATGATGGTAGTGACATTAAACCGCTGGTGAAACTGGTGGATGATCACGGAACCGATCCACTCAAAAGAGCCTTGGCCAAAATCACCCCGATTGAACAGGCCGACTACATCATCTCGACTGCGCACAAAGCCAAAGGCCTGGAATGGGACCGCGTGCACATCGAAGATGACTATCAGTTTAAGGTCAATGAAAAAGACCATAAAATTAGTGACGAAGAGTTAAGATTGCTTTACGTGGCCTGCACACGTGCTAAAGTAAGTTTAAATATTCACCACATTTACGATTTGCTGCAACTACTGAAAAAGCAAATGCCGGTATCACTGCGTAAAGCTGTGGGAGAATAATTTTAGCTTTAGCTGCAAGGCAGGTGTTTTATGAAAATTGACTCTATTCAACTCAAACACGCGCTTCATTTTGCCGACCTCAAGCTGAAATTTAATGACAAGCCCATCACCCTGATTCTGGGCGATCAAAGCTCAGGCAAAACTGGCATTTTAAAATTTACCTATCAGGCACTTACCTGGTTTGCAGCCCGCTATAAAGACCTGCGTGCTGCCGGTGTGGTGATGCTGGATCAAGACATCATGTTTACCCGCCTGCAATCCAAAATTGATATTCGGGTTCAGATTCCTCCCGATATTGGGACTTTAAATGCCTCTAGCGAAGCTGGAGACAAGACCCTGACGACGTGTGACTGGCAGATTTATAAAACTTTAAATAGTCATGGCATTGGCACCAGCAAGGCAGAAACCCAACAATTAGACAATCTGGTGGAACTCTATCATAACGCGCTGAAACACGATCAGCAGCAAGGCTTGCCGCTCATTGCCTATTACCCGGCAGAACGCTTTGTCCATGAAATGAATATTCAGAGTAAAAATAATCTGGTGGTATTTCAGACTTCCCATGCCTATGAAATTTCCACTATTCCCTATACCACCTTTAGCCGTTTCTTTGAGTGGTTTCGTGAAATCAGCGATATTGAAAATGCCCAGATTGCGCAGCTGTTTCAGCAGCTCATTACCAATTCGTCCATCCAGAAAAATAAAGACAAAGATTTTTTACAGCAATTGGTCCATGCCCAAAAGCAAATGAACGCGCCGAGTCTGGATGCTTTAAAACAGGCTTTGAGCACCGTTCTTCCCAATTTTGAAGACATTTATGTGCAGTATCAGCCCAAATTGCAACTGATGGTGAGTTATGCAGGAAAAACCATGCTCTATCAGCAACTTTCCAACAGTGTTAAAAACTGGATCGCCCTGGTAGGAGATATTGTACGGCGTTTGTGCCTGCTCAATCCCAAAAGTTTATATCCCTGTCTGGAAGGCGACGGCATTTTGCTGATTGATGCGATTGATCACCAGCTGGATCAAAATACCTCGCAGGTAATTTTACAGCGCCTGCATCAGGCTTTTCCGCGTCTACAGATTATTGCTACCGGAAACCGCATGGAATTACTGGAACATGCAGTGGAATATCAATGTTTAAAACTGGAACATAAGCAGCTGTTTGATATGCAGCTACAGCCGTTACAGGAAAAGTTTGACACGATTTATGAAAATCTGGTGTTTAATGAGGAAGTGATTGAAGCCGATGCCTTAACTGAGGAGCCTGTATCAGAAAGCATGACCCCTCAAAGCCTGTTAGAGCAGATCCAGCAATATTTAACCCCCGAACAACAAACAGAATTATTGCACTTAATGCAACAGCAGTATGACACCTCTTCCTCTCATCCTATCTCCTGACACAACAATTTGAATGGTATTCGAAAATACTCAGTATCTCTTCTCTGTACACGACAAATTTCATAGGATCCTTGTCCTATCAGGCTTTTTCTTTCTTAAAATTGCTAGCACTTTCTTAAATTCTTCTTTTTTTCCAAAACCAAT
>NZ_JBIQOC010000054.1:0-36086 GCF_044130295.1 Acinetobacter uliginosus
GTTTTACTATGACCAGCTACCCCAACAAAATAAGGTAGCTTAACTAGAGCAGAGTATCACTTATAAATACGCTTTTAGTTGTTCAAACATGTGGGACCACCTCTGAACACATTTTTAAAATTTTGATTTTTATATATTTTTTAATTAAAAAAATTCAGTGATACACGTGGTGATACAAGAAATTGAGCACTGTTCGTCTCGATATCCATGCAAGTTGAGCAACTTCATTCTGAGTTAAGTTTTTATTGAGACGTACACGTTTGAGCCTATCACCTAAGGCCTCAGCAATTGAAACAGGGAAATCATTGCGATGAAATTGCATATCTTTGATGACATTCATAAGACCTTTACAAAGATATGCGATTTCCTTTTGTTGATGCAAATTTGGCGTTACATGTGGTTAAGTACATTAATTTGTACATAATCAGCAAAAAGTAGCTTTAAGTGCAAAATATTACACTTACCACACAGAGTATATACTAAATAATTTTGAAATTTTGTGGCTCCACCTAGAGCTTTAATTGTAAGCGAACCAACATTTAAACCACTTTCGATTTCCTTGCCTGATTTTTTAGCCTGACGACCTGCTTTATCTAGGCCTTCCTTGTAGTTACCGAGTTTAACGACCATATCTAATATCAGACGAGAGGTGGCGTGATGGATATTCTAGAAATTGCAAAAGACTTTACTGAAGACTTGGCACCGCATGTAACCAGTCAAACTGGCACAGTCAAAACAACTTACAGCTGAGCAAGTATCTGCACTTTATTATATCGCTGTTGATTTTTGGATGCGGAATGATGAGCCAAATGTGAAATTGCCTTTTGAAGTTTTGCAGAGTTTGCGGGAGATGCCATAATGGGAGTTTTTCAAATCACCGTACATGGTGAAGCACCTCAGCTATTTGTAGGCTCTGAGGTGGGCGGTGCAAAGATCGTATCGATTAAGGATGTAAGCCCTAAATTAGTATCAACTTCAGAATTGGCTCAACAATATGGCATTAGTGTTGATGCGGTCCGTGATTGATGTGCTGAGATCAATAAAGGTACTCAAGGAAAGTGTCTTTATGATCCAGAACAGGCGAACTTGATTTTAACGGCTAGGCCTGTGGCTAAACGTGGGCGCAGTAGAAAAAATTAATTATTTTTTGATAAAGGGGTAAAACATGGAAAAAAAGCCATATAGGACTGTTGGCATAGTAGCCACAATCATCGTCGCAATTATTCTGGCTTTAATTATTATACCTGCAAGCTTTACGCGCATCACTGATGCAGATGTTGGTATTCGTCAAACGTTCAGCGGTGAAATTGAAGATACCGTACTGGGGCAAGGATTACATCAAACCGTGGTCGGTGATGTAATCAAAGTATCAAAGCGAAATCTTGTACTTAATGTTGAATCTCAACCCATTGTAGTCGAAAAGATTCCAATGCAAGATTTTCAATTAAAAGTGAATTACGGGATTGTGCCATCAAATGCTGCAATCGCTTATAAGACCGAAAAAGCGCAGCACATTATTACAGATGATGGTGATGTATATTTGCTAGGTCAATATGTACAATACGTTGCAAACTCGGCAATCAATGATGTTGTGAGTAAATATAAAGCTTTAGCTGTAAATGACAATCGAGCGGTCATAGAGACTGAAATAAAGAACAGTATTAATACTAAATTAAAAGCTCAAGGCAAAGATAAGTTTGTCAAAGTTAATGAAATTAATATTTTAAAAGTTTCACCACCTAAATCTATTTTAGACTCATCATTAGCAATTGTTAATTCTCAAAATGCTTTAAAGACAAAGCAAAATGAATTAGAAACTGCACGTGTTGAAACTGAAATCAAAAAAGTTTTAGCAGAAAATGCATCTGAAAAATATGTAGATCTACTACGTGCAGAAGCTGAAAAGACTAAAGCTGAAGCATTGCTCAAAGCTGCTGAAAAAGGAACATTGAATACTATGGTAATTGTTCCAGACAAATTCACTGGTGTAGGTCAATTAAAATAATGAAAAAGCCCTCTTATGAGGGCTTTTTTATGCATCCATCATATCCGCAATGTCTTCAACATCTGGGTTGTAATAAGTATTCACCAGAACTTTGATATTTTTATGCCCTGTCACCTTAGCCAAAACTTCTACCAGTAATTTCTGGTTATTCACGAACCGAGTAATCGCTTCATGGCGTGTGTCATGGAAATGTATGTCCGATAGCCCTACTTTCGCTTTACGGCGTTCCCACATCAACCTGAAAGCATTCTCATTCTGTGGAATCAACTTATCACCATCATGATCAATCAGATCCAACAAAACTAAAGCCTTTTTAGTCAGTGGCACATTACGAGCATCGCCATTTCTAAGGCAAATAAAAATGCCCAGGCAACATAATGCTCTGGCAATGTTGGCACCTGCCCTTGCTGGTAACCTAAACCTTCCAGAATTAAATCAATTTCATCATCACGAATACGGCGATTACGAGCTTTAGGCTTTGCTGGTTTCTTAAACCCATCCATGGGTTTGTCTCAAGCAGGAATAGTTCCTTTACAGCGTAACTGAATACAGATGAGTAAAGAGCGATTTCACGGAGCACTGTATTAGCTCCAACCTGTTTTAAGCGTTGATTTCGCCAGGCTGTTAAATGCTTTGGTGTGATGTCATGAATAGACATATCTGCCAGTGCACCAAATTTCTCATCAAAAGGACCGAGTTGTTCTTTCACATATTTAGATCCACGAAGCTTTCGCCCATGCTCATCATAATATTTATGAAAAAGTGTCTTGAATGGGTAATGCTGTTTTATGCCCTGGTCTTCCGCCAGCTTATTTGCCTTTGCCTCAAGTAATTTTTGCGCGGCCCATTGCTCGCATTCTTTTACGGTATCTCTAGTTGCTGAATATGTTTTTCCAGCAATCATTATTTTAATTCTATAGCTTTCACCGCGCTTGATCGGTTTGGGCATTTTCATGGTCTATAACTCTATATTCTTGGTCTAAATTTAACGACATTATCGGCAAAAAATAGCGATTTTAAAGATAGTGCTGTTAAGGGTAGACTTTATTTAAGACAACAAAAAAGGGTTTTAAACTACTGATTTCGCTTAAAACCCTTATAACATAACGTTTAGAATATTGGTAGGTATAAGCAGACTCGAACTGCTGACCTCTACGATGTCAACGTAGCGCTCTAACCAACTGAGCTATACACCTAAGTGCTGTGAATCATATTCACTTTTATTTTTTAAGACAAGTGCTTTCTATTATTTTTTAAAGTATTTGCACATGTTTTAAGCATTTTTCTAAATTGCTTTATTTGCTGGTGATTTTGCATTAAAGAATAGTGCTGTTGCTGATAATGCTGTGCTGTTTGAGTAAATATCTGTTGCTGATCCTGTTCTGCCCGTTCAGCCAAACGAAGCATCCAGCTATAAAAAGTTTCTGCAGGCTGCTTGCGCAAGTTGAATTCCAATTGTTTAGAAAATTGTTGAATGGCACGCTCATAAGCTGAAACCGACCGACTGCTTCGATAAAAAATCCAGATAAAATAAACCGCCACCACCAGCAGAATACTCAATAACATGATGATACTGCTGGCATAAGCATTTTTAATACCCAGCGTGGACAACCAGCCTTGCTGCTTTTCGGCATCATAGCCCACCACCTTGCTTTGCCATTGATAACTCGCATAATCACTCCAGATTCTCAGGTTTTTCATCACTGCAAACTGGCGATATCTCCATTTCTGTTCTTTATTGCCCAAAATACTGCGATCACTTTCAATATAATTTTGCATTCCCCCATCTATGCGTTGTGGCGCGATAATCGCTGTAGGATCGATTCTTTGCCATTTTCCATGCAATAAAACTTCGGTCCATGCATGTGCATCGAGCTGTCGCACCTCCCAGCTGGCTCGATCAGGGGCAAGTTGTCCACCCTGATAACCCACTACTACACGTGCAGGTATGCCGACATAACGCATAAGCAAAGCAAAACTTGAGGCATAATGTTCGCAAAAACCACGACGTGATTGAAACAGAAATTCATCTATCCGGTTTTCTCCCAGCAAGCCGGGATTCAAGGTGTAAGCAAAACCATTATTTTTATACCACTGCAAAATATTGCTGACATAACGTTCAGGTTGCTGTCCACTCCGCTTGAACATCTCAAATGCAAACTGGCGTGATTGCTCATCCAAGTGCTCTGGAATTTTGGTATTGATCTGTTGCAAAAATCCTGTTTTATATAAAGTCTGTTCTTGCGACTGAGCATTGCCCAGCCATCGCAATACAATCGGCTGATTCTGCAAAATTTGTCGTACTGGCGTAATACGGCCATCCTGTTTTAACTGATAGTTCTGTTGTAATGGTCGCGATTGTTCTAGTCCCATCACCCACATCACATGAGGATCAGCAGCTAAATACTGATAATTAAAACTGTATTTTCCGTTCTTTAGATTTTGAATTGCGACCGGTTTTTCATTGACAAAACTGCTGGTCCAGGTTTTACCGTCATACTGGTCTAAAACCATCGCTCGCCAATATAAATCATTGCGGTCTGGTAATTGATTCATATCGCCAATAATTCGAAATGCCAGACTGCTTGACTGCGATAACTCGGCAATATCCCCTGGTGACATGCTGTCACTCATCCCAGTGACACTTTTTTGTACCGGGATCGGAATCGCCCAAAGTGGTGGCAAGCGCGGGAAAAACACAAACAGTAGGATAAAAAAAGGCAAAGCCAGAATCAGGAATTTAGCCACATGTTTGGCATCACTTTGCCATGCACCGGATGAATTTTGCAATTGTCTAAATTCATGGGTCTGTAAACGGTACAGGCCGATCAGGCAACTGAGTAAACAGAGCAGCACCATCAGTGCCATCCAGATGGACTGGCTAAATAAAAATGAACTGGCACTAACAAACATGGCAAAATTAAACAGGATAATGACATCACGTTTATTCTTGCTTTCCAGCGCCTTAGCAAATAAAAAAGTAGATAAAACGGCAACGCCAGCTTCTATACCAATAAAAGTTTGATAGTTAAAATAAATTGCAGCCAAAGCAACTAAAGTCAGCACAAAGGTCCACACTCTGGATAAAGCCTTGGACTGATCTTTTAAGCTATAAAATAAAAAAAAGATAATTAGGGCAAAAATAAGGCTCAATACCAGCGGATTAAAAATAACCTGTGCCATCAGTATCAATAACAGGGTCATCAGTATCGAGGTTCTGATCTGTGTATCAATCATGATTTAAGCCTGCGCCAAAAGTTTTTTGGCCTGTAATAACTGGCTGTTACCCAAACCTGCAGCCAGTTCAGCTTGCGGTAAAAAAACTGCATATGCACACTGCATTTGCTCACATTGTTCAATTAAGCCCATCATGAGGCTCAGTTTTTCTTCATGCTGAGTACTCGGCATATTGTGATAATGAATTTCAATATTCGGCTGCTCATTGTGCTGTTCAAATACCTTGATATATAAACCTTGTCCACGTGCTGCCTGCTTCCATGACACCGCTTGCAAGCTATCTCCAGCCTTGAAATTACGCAGTTCACGGAATTCATCCATATCCGGCTCAAAACTGTGCTGATGCTGCTTGTTTTCTGCAGGATAAAAAGCCGCTTTAGGGGCCACCCATGAATATTCTTTCAAGTAAAAATAGGTCCAGGCCCGCACCAGCCCAAAAGGATAAACTGAATAGACCTGAAGGGTTGGATAATCAAACCTCCCTCTTTTTTCAGTAAAAAATGACAAGGTCATGTTTTGCTTCAATTCTGAAATGAATATTTTTTCCAAATGCTGGCTAGTTTTAACCCACAAATAACGCGGCTGCTTTTGCGCTTGCTGAAAATGGAGTTGCAAATCCAGTTGATGGCCCACCTGCCCAACTTCATTGACTGAAACCTCAAGCTTGAGCCCATGCAGCTGCTTAAAAGTTAAATAAAAGCTGATACATAAAATGGCACTGACCAGAAAGCAAAAACCCAGAATCAGGTTGTTGGCATAATTTACCCCGGCAATAAACGTCAGCAAAATCAACACCAGATACAGGTATCCCTGCTGATAGATAAAAATCAGAATGTCTTTTTGCGAGAGCTGTTTGATTTTTTTAAACTGGAAGCGTTTCGCTAACCATTTGTGCCACGGCTGGGTCAAAAGTGTAGTCAAGTCAATCACCCTTTAGCTGATCTGGACTTGCTGCATCAGCTGCAAGGTTTCTGCTTCGCTTAGGCCAATACGATGCGACACCACGGCAGCAAACACCGCTTGCACATCATCTGGAGTCACATAACTACGCTGTTCAATAAAGGCGTGCGCCTGAGCTGCTTTTTTCAAGGCTAATAATCCGCGGGTCGATAAACCATGCGGGCTTTTACGGGTCTCAGCAGCCAGATCCAGTAGATAATCCAGCACTGCATCGACAATATAAACTTGCGTCACTAGCTGCTGAATTGTCAAAATTTCCTCTTCATTAAAGACGTGTTGCAAGGTTGAAATCAAGGCATAGCGGGAATCTTGCTGTAATAGCAGTTTTTCTGCAGAACGTGATGGATAGCCTAGTGACAAACGCATCAAAAAACGGTCGAGCTGCGATTCGGGCAGACTATAAGTTCCACTCTGAAACAACGGATTTTGCGTAGCGATGACCCAAAAAGGTCGCGGTAAATCATAACGTACCCCATCTACCGTCACCTGGCCTTCTTCCATCGCTTCCAGCAAAGCACTTTGCGTTTTTGGACTACAGCGGTTAATTTCATCAGCCAGCAAAATTTGGGTAAAAATAGGTCCCTGCTTGAACTCAAACTGATGCTCTTTCTGGTTAAACATGTTCACCCCAATCACATCACTGGCAAGCATGTCATTGGTAAACTGAATACGCTGGAACTTCAATCCGGCAATATGCGACAAGGCACTGGACAAGGTGGTTTTACCCAGCCCCGGCAAATCTTCAAACAGCACATGTCCACCGGATAGCAAACAACATAAAGCCAGTTTGGTTTGCTGCTCTTTATCCAAAATAATCCGATTGATTTGAGTCAGGAATGCCTGAATTTTTTCAGCAAAAAATTCTACCTGAAAATTCAGCTCTTGTTGTGCTAGCGTGAGTTCCTGTTTTTGAACTTTATTCATACCCCAAATCACACTCTTTCCCCAATAAAAAACGGTGCATGATTAACATACACCGTTTTGTTGTTTTTCCAAATAAATCAGAAGATTTCAGACAAACATATCTTCAGGCTAGCAGGGACATTTTTTCATTCCACCGCCTGCGCTTGGATAACGTGAATCCACACAGTGACGGTAAAATGTTTTGGCATCCATGGGGGTTAAATCGGCATGATGTTTTGCCATATGCGCCAAATAGGTCTGATAGTCCGGCACCCCCACCATCAGGCGAAAGCTTTGCTGCAGGCGTTGCCAAATGAGCTGAATGGTTTTAATGCCATTTAGCATCAAAAACTGTTTTGGTTGAGCCAATACCGTAAACTTGATAATTTTGCCCAGTGCCAGTTTTTGACGAATTTGATCTTTTAGACTCATTTCACCTCTCCTGCCACTTCATTTGAGCTAATCTCATCACTGTAAATGGCTTCAGATTCATGCACAGTCGGATTTGGATTTGCCAATGCGCGGCGAATGACACCAATCGCAGCAAACAGCATCACCACCGCCACAATCATGAAGAAACCGCACAGTACTGCATTAATCTGATTGGAGAACACAATCGTTTGCATTTCAGCAATGTCTTTGGCTGGCTTTAAGATTTCTCCACGAGCAATGGCATCAGAGAAACGGTTGGCCTGTGCCAGAAAACCAATTTTCGGATTTTCATGGAAGATTTTTTGCCAGCCAGCAGTCATACAGGTAATGAACAGGAAAATGGTGGGAACAATCGTGATCCAAACATATTTTTCTTTCTTCATTTTGAACAGAATGACTGTGCCTAAAATCAGTGCCATAGCCGCCAGCATTTGGTTACCAATACCGAATAGTGGCCATAAGCTGTTAATTCCACCGAGCGGATCAATCACACCTTGATAAACGAAGAAACCCCAGCCTGCAACAGCGACTGCGGTACCCAACAAATTACCAAAGAAATTGTGCGATTGTTTCACCGCAGGAATTACAATACCGACAGTATCCTGAACCATGAAACGGCAAGCACGTGTACCGGCATCTACCGCTGTTAAAATAAACAATGCTTCAAACAGGATGGCAAAGTGATACCAGAACGCCATCATGGAACGGTTATTGAAAATTTCCGTAATAATGTGCGCCATACCAATGGCAAATGTTGGGGCACCACCGGTACGCGATAGAATTGAACTCTCACCCACTTCCTGAGCAAGCAGAGTCAAGGCTTCAGGTGTCACCACAAAGCCTAAAGTACGTACCGCTTCTGCCGCACTTTCCACCGTTGTACCGAGGACCGCAGCAGGTGCGTTAATTGCGAAATATACACCAGGCTCAAGAATGGTGGCGCAAATCATTGCCATAACCGCAACAAACGATTCCATCAACATGCCGCCATAACCGATCACACGAATATCCACTTCGTTATTAACCAGTTTAGGTGTCGTACCTGAAGAAACCAGGGCATGGAAACCGGAAATGGCACCGCAGGCAATGGTAATGAACAGGAACGGGAACATCGAACCGGCAAAGACAGGACCTGTACCATCCACGAAATGCGTTACCGCCGGCATTTTCATTTCAGGCAATGCCACCATAATGCCCACGGCCAGACCGGCAATCACGCCAATCTTCAAGAAGGTAGACAAGTAATCACGTGGCGCGAGCAGCAACCAGACCGGTAATGCAGAAGCAATGAAACCATAAGTGATCAGACACCAGGTCAACTGCGTACCTGAAAGGGTAAAGATGGGCCCCCAGTACGGATCAGCTGCCACATTACCGCCATAGACAATCGCCAGCATCATCAGCACAAAACCGATGATTGAAACCTCGGCAATTTTTCCCGGACGGATATAACGCATATATACGCCCATAAACAAGGCGATTGGAATAGTGGCTGAAATGGTGAATACACCCCATGGACTGTTGGTTAGGGCTTTTACCACCACCAAGGCAAGCACAGCAAGAATAATGATCATGACGCCTAATGCACCCAGCATCACAATGATACCGGCAAAAGAACCAAGCTCCTGCTTTGCCATTTCACCCAGTGATCGTCCATCACGGCGGGTCGAAATAAACAGGACTAAAAAATCCTGCACAGCGCCTGCAAGTACAACACCGACCAGCAACCAGATGGTTCCTGGCAGGTAGCCCATTTGTGCCGCAAGAATTGGTCCGACTAAAGGCCCGGCACCGGCAATGGCTGCAAAGTGGTGTCCAAACAAGACATATTTATTGGTCGGCACATAATCCAGACCATCTGCCAGACGATGAGCGGGGGTTAAACGTCTGGCATTGAGTTCAAAAACTTTATTGGCAATAAATAAGCTATAGAAGCGATAAGCGATAAGCGATGCTATAGACACAGATGGCAGCTAAAACCAGCCAGACTGCATTGACATGCTCACCTCTGCTGATTGCAAGTATCCCAAAGGACACCGCACCTAGAACTGCCACCAGAAGCCACACTATTTTGGAAGTTATTGATAACTTCGGTTGAATCGTTTCCATGTAAAGCCCTCATATCTAATGCATAAATCAGCCTTCATTTTTTATTGTTCGGTATACTGCTGTTTTTTCCCTTGCGACTGTACTCCTCATATTTTGCTTTTCATCTAATACTTTGGCATAAAAAAAGGGATGATTTTGATCATCCCTTTCGATAATAGTCTATTTTAAAACCATTATGCACGTTCTAAATAGTCACCCGTACGAGTATCTACACGAACACTTTCTTCTTGCTGTACGAATAATGGTACACGAACAACAGCACCAGTTTCGAGTTTAGCCGGTTTGCCGCCGCCGCCAGAAGTATCGCCACGTACGCCTGGATCAGTTTCCACGATTTTCAATACGACGAAGTTTGGTGCACTTACTGTCAATGGAACGCCATTGAATAACATAATGGTACAAAGTTCGTTAGAATCGTCTTTTAACCATTTTGCAGCATCACCCATTGCAGTTTTGTCTGCAGTAATCTGTTCAAAAGTTTCAGGATCCATGAAGTTCCACATTTCACCATCGTTGTACAAGTAGTTCATTTCTACTTCCACGATGTCCGCTGCTTCTAAAGAGTCACCCGATTTAAAAGTTTTTTCTAAAACTTTACCTGTTTTAAGGTTACGAAGTTTTACACGGTTGAATGCTTGACCTTTACCAGGTTTTACATATTCATTTTCCATGATTGAACATGGGTTGCCGTCAAGCATTACTTTAAGGCCTTGCTTAAAGTCATTTGTAGAATAATTGGCCATGAAAGGCTCGCTCCAAACTTACTAACTTAAATCTATTAATGCTAGACTAGCATTATTTTTAACATCTGGCATGATAAACTATTTGTATCAAGAGCAAAACTGGCAACCTCAACTGAGTGACCTGATTACGGACCCTTTAGAGTTGCTTGAAACACTTCAGCTCTCGCCTGATCAATTATTATCAGGGGCAATCCTAGCTTCTGAAAAGTTTAAGTTGCGTGTTCCCCGTGCGTTCGTCGGAAAAATGAGCATTGGCAACCCGCTTGACCCTCTGCTGTTACAAGTATTACCCCATCATCTGGAACTTGAAGATCATCCTGGTTTTGTAACCGATCCTTTAGGTGAGGAACAGGCGAATCAACAGCCAGGCGTATTACATAAATATAAATCGCGTTTTTTACTCACCTTAACTGGGGCATGTGCAGTTCATTGTCGTTACTGTTTCCGCCGTCATTTTCCCTACCAGGAAAACCTGCCAAAAAATGAAGATTGGTTAAATATTAAACAATATATTCAAAATCAACCAGATATAAACGAAGTTATTTTGAGCGGTGGCGACCCGCTTACCCTGTCAAATCGAAAACTTGCCCTGTGGATTGAACGTCTTGAGTCCATGCCGCAAATTAAATTTTTGAGAATTCATTCACGGGTTCCGATCGTAATCCCCAACCGTGTCGATGAAGAGCTGATTTCCTTATTAAAAAACAGTAGGCTGCGCATTATTCTAGTGGTACACTCAAATCATGCCGCTGAGCTGGACGAGTTTACCTGTTCCAAACTTTCAGCGTTGGTTCAACATCAAATTACCGTGCTGAATCAGGCAGTTTTATTAAAAGGGGTTAATAATTCTGCGCAGCTGTTAGTGGATTTAAGTTATCGCCTGTTTGAAGCGGGCGTGATGCCATACTATTTACACGTATTAGACAAAGTAAAAGGTGCCCATCATTTTGACTTAAGTCCTGAAGAAATTAATCTGATATATAAAGAGGTTTTAGAGAACCTGCCGGGATATTTGGTTCCTAAACTCGTTAGGGAAATAGCGGGCGAAAAAAATAAAACACCGCTTTTTGGGGTTTCAACTTTTTGAGTTAATAATAACGATGCTTATGAGTAATTCAGATATCTTCCAAACACCAACAGAGTTAAAGTTGGAAAAATTAAGCTTCTGCCCAACCAATGCAAAAGGCTTACAAGACTGGGTATGCAATTTATCCATTCTTCAATTGGGGAATTCGTCCAAAGAACTTTTCAATGCCTTGCTGGAAATATCAGAACTTAAATGTCCGGAAATGTTGCGTTTTGACTTGATTCAAATCCTGCATCCTACCCTGGATAATGTTTTAGGCAGCCTGGAAAAGCATTTTTTCAATCAGGGGCTGATGAGCAATGACCGCAGCGACCAGATCATTGAGCTAGCGATGCTGCTACGTAGTCATTTTGCCAAAATTTATATCGATATTTCAAAACGCTGCAACACCCAGCTCAGCATGCAAAAGTTTTCTCTATTTGCATTCAACCAGAAGAAAAGTTTGCAGACTGCCAGAATCGTGTCTACTTATTATGCCTTGCAGCAGCTGTCTTTATTGCTTTATCAACAGCATCTGCTCTATAGCACGCCTTTATTTGGACAATGGTTAATTGCACATCAGCTGATTGAATGTGCAATTAAAAATAATTTTTATCAAACCAATATTAACCAGATTTTAGACACGCAGCATCCTTTACAAACCGTTGCTCAGGCTTATTCACAACTGGTATTGCTGGAAATTCTGAATACTCATCAAATTCGGCCTTCTGAAATGCAGGGCTTATATTTATGCAGTTTTGACTGGGCCAAACTGGTTCATGTATTACCCAAAGAAACTTCGCTTTCTCGCTATATTGTCGATATTCATAAAGACTATCCCCCTGTTTTCAATGTCAATCAATCCAGTTTATATAAACCAACCATTTATATTTCAACGCAAAATTTATTAGATCATCTCTCGGAAACCCAAACCAAAAAATCGGGTTATCTATCGCGTAATGAAAAGCTATTCTTAACACCGGCCCTGCATTTCCATATTCACAACCTGCTTACGACCAATACTGAACGTCGTCATGAGCGTTATGAATATTCTGCACAATTACAAATCTGCTTTAGTCTTTCAGTGGCACATTTTTACCTCTCTAAGGGCAAAAACTTTCATGAGACTCTGGATCTAGATGGCAATTATCAGTTCCACAATGAAAGCAGCTTTATTAATTCGATGAATTCGAATATTCCTGCTGAAATGACAACGGCGAAAACTTTAGACCGGGAAGCCAAACAGATTTATTCTGCAGAAGTTCTGGACATCAGTGTCAATGGTTACAGAATTAAATGGAATGGCTCTGCACCTTCGAATTTGAAAACTGGTGAATTTATTTTAATTCAGGAAAATACCCATAGCCCATGGCGTGGCGGTGTGATCCGCTGGATCAAGCAGTCAACAGCCAAAAGCCTGGAACTGGGACTAGAAGTCTTGGCACAAGATTTATTCCCTTGTGCTGTCATGATCAAAACAGATCGTCATAGCAATAATTACCAGCCTGCCCTAATCGTTCAGTCTAGCCAAGTTGATGAGGTATCCACCAGCCTGATCGTGTCTGGTTCACATATGTTTAGGGAAAAACAAACTATTCATTTACGCCTAGGACGAGAAGAAATAAAAATTTATCTCACCAAAGCACAAATCATTACACAAAGTTTTATCCGTTTTGAGTTCGAATTACTGAATGAGCAACAAGAAAACTTGATCAACAACTTTATTAATAAGCAAACGAATGAAGTCAAGAATCACGATTTATGGGAAGCATTAAAGTGAGAAATCCATTATTGTCTAAAAAGTTAAAACGTACTGAAACACGTTTACTCATTATCGATGATAATCAAATACGTTTTAACCAAATTCGTGACCTTTTAACATCCAGTGAACATTTAGTACATGCAACCTTGCTGGATGATTTACAAAACTTCGAAAAGCAATTACATCACACTTGGGATCTGGTTATTTTTGGTCGTGCTTATGACTTAAAATATGAACAGGCGTTAAGCTTAATCCGCCTGTCCAAGCAACCAAACCTTCCAATGATCCTGCTCAAACCTGATGATTATCAGGCCGATCAATACGCAGGTTATATTCGTAAAGGGATTTATGACATTCTTAATCTGGATTATCCAGATCGTTTTTATATTGGTCTTTTACGTGCCCTTTCACTCAGTCGTTTGCTGCTGACACAACAACATTTAATGGAAGAGCTAGAAACAGCTCAAACCCAGGCCCAGTCTTTAGTTCAAGAGAGCAACAAAGCCATTGCACTGATTCAGGAAGGTATTCATGTCCAGGCAAACCCTGAATATTTAACACTTTTTGGGCTTAATAATGAAGATCAGATTGTTGGACTTCCCTTACTCGACCTACTTCAGCCTAAAGATTTAAATGATTTTAAGTTACGTTTTAAAAAAATTTCACAAGGTCAGTTTGATTTAGGGCGTTTTGAAATCAACAGCTTAAATCATCAAATATCTGTTCCAAACCCGCTTAAAGTTGAGTTTTTACCTTCTACGAATGAAGAAGATGCCGTACAAATTACGATTGATATTGAATCTTCACCATCAGTTCAGCCTACATCTACAACAGCCGATGCTCCAAAGTCCAATACCTATCAGCTGATTAATCGTACCATCACTCAACAACCTTCAGATATTAATGCCCTCGTGGTATTTTCCCTGGCTTCTTGTCCTGATAATATTTTTAAAGAGGAGTGGGATACACTCAAAAATTATTCCACTAATATCAAGGATTTTTTAAAAGAGCAAACTCATGCTCCATTATTTCAAACAAGTTTTGGTATTTATGTGGGCTTGTTCCAAGCCGAATCTAAAGCCAAATTAGAGTCCAAACTGATCGGTTTAAGTTCATTAACTAAACCGCAATTATTGTCCATTGATCACACATCCTATCCGCTGAATCTCAGAATTGGCTATACACTGCTCGATACTGAAATACGTGATGAAAAACATTTTGAACAATTTATTGCTACAGCTTACAAGACTGCTTTACCGGAAAATCAGCCGACTCCTGCACTTGAATTAGAAACACCCTTAAACATTCCAAGCATTGAGCTACAGCAACCCGAAATTAAGGCAGTACCTAGTTCACCTGAAGCAACCCTACTCAGAGCCTTGCAACAAAGCTTGGATCGCGGTGAAATTCACCTTAAATATCAACAGCTCTACGATAAGCAAGACACTAATTTATATACTTATGAAGTCACCAGCGGTTTTATTTATGAAAATGCCTGGAAAGATCTGGCTGGCTTAAGAGAACTTGCAGACGATCCTGAGTTATCCATTAAACTGGATCGCTGGATATTAGTGGAATCATGTAAACAACTGCATAATTTCATTACTCAATATCCTGAAGCAAAATTGATTGTGAATTTGAATAAAGCTGTACTATTACACGACCGAAGCTTCCCTGAATTCATTTCCAAACTCATTACCATTGTCCGCAGTAAATTGAAGCATCCATTAGTTTTACAATTTTCAGAAGAAGATATTAGTCAAAATATCTCAGATGCTCAAAAGTATATTGCCCAGTTACGTCAATTTGGCGCTGAAGTTTCCCTCAGAGACTTTGGTAATAGCATTTATAGCGAGTCGATGCTACGTCAACTTGATGTAAATTGTTTAACTTTACATCAGAATTTGACCAAAATGCTGCAAACAGAAAAATCGACGCAAGAATTACAGGAAAAGCTGAGTGCCTTCCAGGAAATTAAAGCTAGCGAAATCATGCTGCGCGATCTCAATGACATGACTCTGTTTGCAAACGCATGGAACGTGGATGCTCGTTTTATTCAGGGCGATTATTTCCAGAAAAAACTGGATCATTTGATTGATGTACAAGACCAATAGGTCTTGTACAAGGTCTGTAATTGAGTCATTGATGAAATAACGGACATAAAAAACGGGCAAGAAGCCCGTTTTTTTCATTTTGGGTATTAACGTTTGATAGAACGTGACATACCTGCAAAACGTTGTTTGAATTTGTCGATACGGCCGCCAGTGTCCACATTCTTTTGTTTACCAGTATAGAATGGGTGGCATGCTGAACATACGTCTAGGTAAATTGTTTCTTTACCAAGCGCTGAACGAGTTTCGATTACGTTACCACATGAACAAGTAGCAACTAATTTTTCATATTTTGGGTGAATATCGGCGCGCATCGTCGATTACTCCTAAGTTAAGAAAGGCTTATGCTGTCATCGCAATTGATCACTCTCATGATTCATGAGGAATAAGCTTGATCCAGGAAAAAGCCAGACCAACACCACAACAGACCATTCTTTTGGCCCACCGAGACGGATACCGTCAGGGCTAAGCACAACAAGTGGGCGCAATTATACGGGAAAAAATAACAGATAGCGAATTATTCTTTACCCTCTTCTATCTCTTTAAACTCATCTACAGGATGTTTTGACCAGTAGTTGGCAATGACTCCACAGACCATAAGCTGAATTTGATGAAAAATCATAATCGGCAAAACAATCATACCCAAAGACTGGCCAATAAATAAAATTTGTGCCATCGGCACTCCACTAGCCAATGTTTTTTTTGAACTGCAAAAGAACATGGCAATTTGATCTTCCCGGTTAAAACCCAGCCATTTTGGAAGATATAAAGCCAGTAGCATGATGATAGTCAAGAATACTGAACAGGATACGGTCAAAATCAGCAACGTCTGCCAGCTCACTTCTTGCCACAAACCGGCAACTACTGCCCCACTAAATGCCCCATACACCACCATTAAAATAGTGCCCTGATCAAAGGCTTTAACTATACCTGGCTTTTTCAGCATCAAAGGATAAACATATGGTCGCAGGATTTGCCCTAAAATAAACGGCACCAGTAATAACAAGGTGATTTGAACAATCGAGGAAGTTGGATCAAAACCATGCTGTGACTGACCTAGAATAAAGAAACTGACCAATACCGGGGTAATAAACATACCAACGATATTGGAAAATGAAGCACTACACACTGCACTGGCGACATTACCTTTTGCTACCGAAGTAAACGCAATGGAAGATTGCACGGTAGAGGGCAAGAAGCACATAAACAGGAAGCCCCAATACAGTTCCTTACCTAATAGAGGTAACAGAATGGGTTGTGCAAGTAATCCAAGGATAGGAAATAATGCAAAAGTAAATACAAAAACCACCACATGAAACTTCCAGTGCATGATGCCTTGCATCACCGCTTCTCGGGACAGTTTTGCTCCATGTAAAAAAAACAGGATTGCAATGGCAATGCTGGTTAAAATTCCAAAAACATCTGCAGCTCCGCCTGCTACTGGAGCTATACTGGCCAAAATTACCATCACTACCAGCAAAATGGTAAAGCGGTCCAATGCCAACAGTTTTAACATTATTACGTCCTGTAAATGACAGCCAATAAAAAACCCAATAAGTGATTTTACCTTGCGGTAAAGTTTCATCTTACTGGGCTGAATAAATAAAGCCAGTGTTTCAACTCAATGTTGAATATTTAGTTTATCTATATCACTTTATGATGAGACTTCTGTCATCAATTCCTTTTATTTATCCTTATGGGAGAAAAAATAAAAAGAGTGTCAATAATGAGCAAAGAAGTCTGTTAGTTATTTCTGGCATTAACATCTTGCTGAATTAGCTCGATTTTATAGCCGTCTGGATCTTCAACAAAAGCGATCACGGTAACACCACCCTTCATTGGACCAGCTTCACGCACCACCTTACCACCACGTGCCTTGATCTCTTCACAGGCTTTATAGGCATCATCGACCGCAATCGCAATATGGCCATAGCCATTGCCCAGCTCATAACTTTCTGTGTCCCAGTTATGCGTCAATTCCAGTACGGTATGGTTTTCTTCATCACCATAGCCGACAAAAGCCAGAGTGAATCGACCTTCTTCATAATCACGTTTACGAAGTAAAGTCATACCGAGTACTTCAGTATAAAACTTTAAAGATTGTTCTAGATTGCCTACTCGTAACATGGTATGCAGCATGCGCATCATTCATTTTCCTATGTTTCAATTTTTACAGACACTATAGGGAGTTGCTGGGGAAAATTCAATTTAGCAAACTGGAGCTGGATATCATTTATTGTTTCACTTCCCCATTATTATTACATTTTTAAATCAATATTCTGCTTAACAGCACAGCGCACCATAATGATGGAGTCTTCACTTAGGCTATTTAAAAAATAAGACTGAACCTTTACTGCAATTTTTAGCCAAAGAAAAAACCCATTTCATCTTCAAGACAAAATGGGTTTTTCATTCATTTTTTAAAAATTTGAGCTTAATTGGACTGTTGCTGATGTTCACGCAACAGCTTCGCCACCCAGACCACCAAGATTAAAATTGGAATGCCAATCAGCGTGGTCATGAGGAAGAAATTCGGATAACCAATATTGGTCACAATGGTTCCTGAATAGCCGCCTAAAATCTTCGGCGTTAAAGTCATCAGCGAACTAAAAATGGCATATTGTACTGCAGTGAAAGATACACTGGTTAAACTGGACAAAAATGCGATGAATGCTGCACCTGCCAATCCCGATGCCAGGTTATCGACAATAATGGCAAAATATAACCACAGCGAACTATAAGGTTTAATGACCTTGCCGCTAATTTCAACATCGTCAGCCGATTGAACATTGATTGCAGCTAAAGGCTGTACATCAATATCCAGATCTTTGGCTGTAGTTGAGTTCATATCGATAGTATAGCGATGCTGTGCGCTTAAAATGGCTTTGTCATTATCGATCACTTCAGCCACGAGCTGTTTTGATGCTGAATTTACCAGGCTTTCTGCTGGAATAGCGGTGCTAAATACACCTGTTTTGTCCAGATTGGCATCAAATTTTTGACCGTCCAAACTCAGGACAATTTTTTGTGTTTCATTCAAGGGCTGCCCAACATACTGGCCCCGTACCACCAGACTGTTCTGTTGTTCATTTGAAGCAATAACATTATCGCTGGTCACCGGCAGAATTTGCATCATGCCTGATTGAGCACCTTGCTGTTGCGCATTCTGTTTTAAATAGGGAACTGTGCTCACTACTGAGGGTTGTGTATCATCTTGATATTGCACTTGAACCTGTACTGCATTGGCTTGTGCCAAAACCTGACTCGGCACTTTCAGTTTCCAGTAACCCACTTCATCCGATTGAACCTGATACTTGTGCTGACCTACCGTGACTTGAACATCATGGGTTGGCTGGCCTGATTTCACCAAACCGATAAAGATCAGGTTGGTTGAGCTGGCCAAAATTGCACCAACAAACATCAGTTTCATAATGTTCATACGCTGTGCCAACAAGCCACCCAGGAAACCACCGACCAGGCTGAAAATCACCCCGTAAATTTTTACTGCTTCCGCAATTTGCTCTTTACTGAAGTTTAAATCCTGATAGAACACATTGGAGATGACCCCGGCAATAATGTCCGAGATGCGATAGAAACCGATGAGCAATAACAGAACCAAAGCCAGCTTTAAGCCATAGCGTCTAAAAAAATCGGCAATCGGGCTGATCCAGGTTTCCATAGCCATTTGCTTGTTGACCGCACCCATTTTGACCAATAATGAGCCCAGCAATACGGCTACCGCAGCAGATCCAACAAAGCGCAAGGTTTCAAAGCAAAACAGCAATAATGAATCGGTAATTGCAAATTGTGCCTTAACAGATTCGGTTAGAGTTCCGGAAAAAATATAGCTCAATACAAAGCCAATCACGGCAACAAAAAATACGGCCACCAGACGATAGTAATCACTACGCTTATAATCTTTATAAGTGCGATCAACCTTCGGTTCACGAATCACTAAAGTGGTGATAATTCCGACCAGCATGACTGCTGCCATAACCAAATAAGTAATTTTCCAGGCGCTATAAATATAGTTTCCTTTAGCCGTTCCAAGTGAGGCCGCAAGGAACAATGCACCTGCACCGGCCACAATCATCCCGATGCGATAACCTGCATTATAAGTCGAGGCAAGCACTGTCTGCATTTCAGTTTCTGCAAGTTCAATACGATAGGCATCAATCACAATATCCTGAGTTGCTGCAGAAAAACCGAGTAACACAGCTCCTGCTGCCATCTGATATAAATAGCCCTGACCGAGTGCTGGATTAGAAAAAGCCATCGTACAAATGGCACTGATAATTAAAACTTGTGCAATGAGCAACCAGGCCCGACGTCGCCCCAGCTTTTGGGTCAAAAATGGCACCGGCAACTCGTCAATCAAAGGTGCCCAAACAAACTTGAATGAATAGCCCAGGGCTGCCCAGCTAAAAAAGGTTACTGCACTTTTTTCAATGCCGGCTTCACCCAGCCATAAGGACAGACTGGAAAAGATCAAAAGAATGGGAATACCAGCTGAAAAGCCTAAAAACAGCATGATCAATGCACGACGATCGAGAAAAGCAGTAAAGGCAGATTTCCACCCTATAGATTGTGTTGTCATTACGTTGTTTTTTTCTGCAAAACTGAATGCTGCTATTCAAACGCTTAATAAGTTCAGTTTCAACAATAATTGTGAAATCATTATTTTATTTTGTCGATAAAAACGACCTGCGCGCTTGAATTTTTCAACTAAACCTGTATACCTTTAAATCTCTATTGCAATATTTTAGTTTTGGATTTAAACAGTGCCCCAAAAACTCGATCAAATGAATTCTTCATTATCTGCAACAACTACAGTGACTCAACCAGACCCTCTACAAAGCAGTTTAATTTCAGCATTCGATCAACCGGAAATTCAAAACACCCTGACCAAAACACAGCTTCAGCCCAAGCAACTGACGCATATTCCCAATCTTGAAAAAATTCCTGCGTCAACACGAAGAATCAAACCGCTCAATGACTTTCTTGGGCAAGATCGCGCACGTGCCTCGGTTGAAGCAGGCATCGCCTTGCCTTACTCGGGCTATAATATTTTTGCAGTCGGTACGGCAGGCTTAGGTAAACGCACCATGATCAAGCGTTTACTGCAACAGCATGCCAAGACCATGCAAACCCCGAATGACTGGGTCTATGTCAACAATTTCAAGTTCCCGCGTCAGCCGATCGCACTTGAACTGCCGCCAGGACAAGCACCTAAATTCCAGGCATTGCTGCATCAAACCTGGCAAACCATTTTAAAACAGCTGGAACGGCGCTTTACTGCGGAAACCTATCACAATCGTATTGAAATGATTCGCGAACAAACTGGCGATGAACAGCAATCGGCCTTGGTCGAATTGACCAAAGAAGGTGCAAACTTTGACTTAAAACTGATTTCGCAAGATGATGAACACTGTTTCGTGCCGGTTCATCTGAAAAACAATGAATATCAGGAAATGTCCAAAGAAGACATTAATGCCCTGGATAGCAAACAGCGCGCAGAAATTGCTGCAAACATTCGCTACATGAATAAAAAACTGGAGCGCTTGGGCCTACATTTAGGTGATCTGGAAGATGATGCACGCGATCAGGTCCAGCATCTCAACCGTGACATTGCTAAACAGGTGGTGATGCCGCGCATTGATCTGATTCAGAACAAATATCCCGATGTCGATGGCCTGACAGAATATCTGCAATATTATGCGGAAGATATTATCAATAATGTGGAAATTATCCTTGAGCAAGAAGAGGATGATTTTGCTCCAGGCATCTTCAGTCGCGTGCCTTCACGTTATCAGGCCAACATCATTGTTTCCTACAAACCCAATAGCGGTGCGCCGGTGATTTTTGAAGACTTCCCGACCCACTACAACTTGTTAGGACACGTGGAACAGCTTACTCAAAATGGGACCATCACCACCGACTTTACCCTGATTCGTCCGGGTTCACTACATCGGGCGAATGGCGGTTTTCTGATACTCGAAGCTGAACAACTGCTGGAACAGCCTTATGCTTGGCAAGGTTTAAAACGTGCCCTGAAATCTGGAAAATTAAAGCTGTCCTCGCTGGAACATATGCTGACCTTAACCGGCAGCATCTCCATCGAACCACAAGCGATTCCATTAAATATTAAAGTGATTTTACTTGCAGAACCTGAAATTTATTATGAAATTTTAGAACTGGAACCTGAACTCGGCAGCGTGTTTAAAATTCGTGCCGACTTCACCGACACATTACAACGTAATGACGTTAATGAACAAGCCTATATGCAATTGATTGCAGACTATGTTCAAGCTGACAAACTCTTACCTTTTGACCGTTCTGCACTAGCAGCACTGCTCACCGACTCAAGCCGTCAGGCGGAAGATCAAAGTTCATTGTCATTGCATGCCTTAACTTTGGGGGATCTGATCCGGGAAGCACATCATCATGCAGCGCAAGCCGGTGATAAAACCGTTTCGGAAAAACATATCAATACCGCACTTGATCATCGCAAGTATCGCCTGGGTTATTTACGTGAATTGTACTGGCAAGATTTAACGCGTGGCACACAGTTAATCGAAACCAAAGGTCACCGTTTGGGTCAAATTAATGCCCTGTCGGTGATTCAATATGCCGATGTCGAATTTGGCTTGCCTTCACGTTTGACTGCATCGGTCTATCAAGGTGGCGGTGACATTCTGGATATCGAGCGTAGTGTCGAATTGGGGGGCTCACTGCATGCCAAAGGCATATTGCTGATGTCGAGTTTTCTGAAAGCGCATTTTGGTCGTGAACAGATGCTGCATTTTTCGGCTGCCCTCGCCTTTGAACAAAGTTATGGTCAAATCGACGGTGACAGCGCAACCGTAGCTGAGCTTTCTGCCCTTATTTCTGCCATTAGCCAGTTACCGATTGACCAGTCCTGGGCCATTACCGGCTCCATGAACCAGTTGGGTCAGGTTCAACCAATTGGCGGTGTCAATGCCAAAATTGAAGGTTTCTATGATGCCTGCAAGCTGCAAGGCTTAACGGGCAAACAGGGAGTGATTATTCCGCATCAAAATATGGAACACCTGATGTTACGTCATGATGTGATTGAAGCTGTAGCCAAAGGTCAGTTCCATATTCACGCCATTGAAACCATTGACCAGGCTCTAGAAATTTTAATGGCACGTCCTGTCGGCACACTGAATAAAAAAGGCCGTTACAGTAAAGGTTCCATTTATGCGGCGGTCATGGATCAATTAGAATATTGGCAGGCGCTTGAAGATGGTGCCGAACTGGAAGAAGAGCCGAAGAAAAAGAAAAAAAAGAAGAAAGACAAGAAAAAAAACAAAGTTGAAGCATCTGCCAATCAAGCTGTAACCACTGCAGCAGTTGAGCCGAAAGCCAATGAGCAAGACCCACTCGCAGAAAAAGTATGATTTTTTTCTGAGATATAAAAAAGCGCCTTAAAGGCGCTTTTTTTTAATTCAACTTCACATCACTGAATTAAGCTTCAGGTGCCGGGCTGTACTGTTCGACCAAAGGTTTTAACTCACCTTTTTGGAACATATCCAGCATGATATCGCTACCACCGATCAATTCACCATTGATCCACAATTGTGGGAACGTAGGCCAGTTAGCAATTTTCGGTAAAGTTGCACGGATATCCGGGTTTTCCAAAATGTTGACATAAGCAAATGGACGACCAATTTGACTGAGTGCTTCTACTGCACGTGCAGAGAAACCACATTGTGGAAATTGTGGTGTACCTTTCATGTAAAGTAATACTGCATGTTTAGCAATTTGGTCACGAATTAACGCTTCAGTATCGCGTACTTGTTCAGTCATTGATAAATCCTCAACTAATCTGCCTCGCATTATACCCAAAACTGGAGGAAACAGTATGTCTAAAGCAATAATTCCATTTTTATTTACATTTGGGCTTTTAATCTGTCCTGGATTTTGCTTATATAAACTTTTATTTTTCCCTCCTAACAGATAAGAGTTAGTCATGAATAACATTACCCTTGCTCCTGTGCAAACTGATCAACCATCTCATTTGATGCCGGTATTTGGCCGTCAGCCGATCAGCTTTGTCCGAGGACGAGGTTCTTATCTTTATACTGAAGACGGTACTGAATATTTAGATGCATTGACCGGTATTGCAGTATGTGGCTTGGGTCACTCACACCCTGCGGTAACTGAAGCAATTGCTGAACAGTCAGCTACCCTGATTCATACCAGCAACATTTTTGAAGTACCTTGGCAAACTGCTGCTGCACAAAAACTGGCTGAAGTTTCAGGTATGGAAGAAATTTTCTTCTCGAATAGTGGTGCAGAATCAAATGAAGGTGCAATTAAAATTGCGCGTAAATTTGGTCATATGCAAGGGGTAGCCACACCTAAAATCATTGTTGCAGATCATTCTTTCCACGGTCGTACTCTGGCGACCCTGTCAGCAACGGGTAACAAAAAGGTTCAGGAAGGTTTTGCGCCTTTGGTTGAAGGTTTTATCCGTGTGCCTTTCGGGGATATCGAAGCGATTGAAGAAGCGGCCATCCATCATCCGGACATCGTTGCGATTTTAGTTGAACCAATTCAAGGTGAAGGGGGTGTCAATACCGCCCCTCAAGGTTTTAGCTATCTGGAAGAAATCCGTCAAATCTGTAATCAGCATAGCTGGTTGATGATGCTGGATGAAGTTCAAACAGGTAACGGTCGTACCGGTAAATACTTTGCTTACCAGCACACCAATATTGTTCCCGATGTACTCACTACTGCCAAAGGGCTAGGCAATGGTTTCCCGATTGGTGCGGTGATGACTCAAGGCCGCGGCGTGGGTGTTTTAACTGCCGGCAACCATGGTTCAACTTATAGTGGTACTGCTCTGGGTTCACGTGTGGTTTATACGGTTATTGATACCATTCAAAAAGAACATCTGGTTGAAAATGCCGCAAAAATGGGAAGTTATATCGTTGAGCAGTTAACCCAGCAACTGGCTGATCAAAATATTAGCGTTCGTGGTTTCGGTCTGATGATTGGTATTGAGTTACCAAAAGCCTGTGGCGAATTGGTCAATGTGGCACGTGATGAATATCATTTAATTATCAATGTGACTGCAGGTTCTGTAATCCGTTTATTACCGCCACTCAACATTAGCCAACAACAGGCTGATCAGTTGATTGAACGTCTGGTTAAAATGATCAAGGATTATTTAGCTTAAGCCTTCAATCCAGTCTAAAAAAGCCGCTAATCGCGGCTTTTTTATGCTTCATTTTTATGAAACTGCCTGGTAAATTCTTCCGCCGGGTAACTGGCTAAAGTATTGTTTTAATGCATCCAGACAGCGATGAACCTTCATGGGTTGCTGATCTTTTTTTGCCGTGATGGCATATAAAGTGAAATTTTCCAGTTTCCACTCTGGTAAAACCTCCACCAGAGCACCATTCATTAAATCCTTTTGTACATCCAGATATAAAATTCGTGCAATACCATGCCCTTGCAAACATAATGATTTTGCAACCAGGACATTATTGGTACTTAAACGTGATTTCATTTCCAGATTCACTGTTTTATCTGACGCCGCATGTTGAAATGAAAAATGTTGATAATTTTTCATAATATTGATTGGAATCAGGTCATGATGATTTAAATCTTCAGGCCGCGATACAGGCGCCGACTGATTCAAATAACTTGGAGAAGCCACCAACACCTGCTCTACCAGAGCCAGAGGCATCACATTCAAATGATGATCTTCTATTTTTGGGCTCATGCGTAAAGCGATATCGATACGTCCTTCAAGTATATCAATATATTGATTATCGGCTTCTAAATGGACTGCTAAACCACGATGTGCCTGCATCCAGTGAGACAATGCAGGAATCACATGATTGGCACCAAGTTCCGGGGTTGTAGCAATGCGTAAATCCCCCACCAAGTCATCGCGTAACTCGTTGATACGGATTTTCCCACGCTCTGCAGCGGCAAGCATTTCTTGACAGCTGTGGAAAAAAGCCTGTCCAGCTTCAGTCAAATTCAATTTTCTTGTAGATCGATGTAGAAGTGTCACTTCCATTTCATTTTCTAAAGAACGAATTTGCTGACTCACGGCGCTGGTCGTGATTCCTAACTCACGTGCAGCACCGCTAAACGAGTTTTTTTCAACAACACAAGCAAACACACCCATTGCTCGAAGTTGATCTAACATAAATTTCCCTCTGAACTTATAATTGCTTTATCTTTCCGATAAAAGCAACTCATTGTATTATACGGCGAAATTTATGTTTTGTATTTGTAAAATTTAATTTATTGGTAAAACGATGGTCGGATTGATAGGTTTACCATTTAAACGCACCTGAAACTCCAGCATAGTACGATTTGTACCCGTTGAACCCATTTCAGCAATTTTCTGCCCTGCTGTCACATTCTGGCCACTGCTCACGTTCATTTTACTGTTATGGGCATAAGCGGTAATGTAGCCATCGATATGCTTGATCAGAACTAAATTGCCATATTCTTTCAAACCATCAGCCGCATAGACCACCTGACCATCAGCCGCAGCAAAAACCGCATCTCCAGTATTACCACCATAACGAATACCCTTTACATTTGCAGCCACATTAAAGTTTGCAATGACTGCGCCATTACTTGGTTTTACCCAGCGCAAAGCAGAGACTTTCGAAGATGCTACGGGGGCAGTCGCCGTGGTTGCAGGAACTGTAGTTTTAGCCGGTGTAGTCGGAAGTTGAACGGTTTGACGCTGAATCGGTGCAGCTTGGGTCACCGCTTGTGTAGTGGTGGTGCGACGTGAGCCTGAATCTTTTAAACGTAAAGATTGACCGACATAAATGCGATAGGGTGGCGCTATATCGTTCATATCGGCAACACTGGTATAAGACAGACCATAACGTGCAGCAATTCCGCTTAATGTATCTCCAGATCGAACCGTATAGTAATCCGGTGCAGCCGCATAACGTGTTGCATTATGAACTTGTGGTTTTGAAGCACAGCCACTCAAAATGGCTGTGGCAATAACAGCTGTAGACAAGACCATGGTTTTCAACAAACCCACAGGCGCAGCAAATAAGCGATATGGTGACACCAAGTGCATTAATCTTCCTCTCTACACATTAAGTCTATTTATTGGTTTGCACTAAGATTAGCAAAAAAGCATCTGAAAAATAGGGGCAATTCTGCTTTTTCACAAAGTTATAACACTACTGGGCATTATTTGGAAAACTCTGCATGTAATGTGTGCAAAATCTCATAATTTGTCGCATCCATTTGAATCGGCGTAATGCTGACATAGCCATTTGCCACCGCAAAAAAATCCGATTCTATTTCAGTTAAACCTTTTTTAGGTTCAGCGACAGCCTCACCTGACAAACCAATCCAATAAACCTGACGTCCACGTGGGTCTACATGACTGCTAATCGGTTTAGATTGACTGCGACGTCCCTGATAAGTAATTTTTGAACCTCTCAATTCAGATATATCTGGAATATTCACGTTAAAAATATGACGTGGCGGTAAAGTCGGCAACCCCTGGGCAATAAAATCATGTACCCATTTTGCTGCTACGGCATAATCGTTCGGATTGTCATAAGAACGGACATTGGGACCGGCCATGGAGACGGCAATAGCCGGTTGTTTCATTAGGCGGCCTTCGAAGGCGGCTCCGACAGTACCAGAATAAAGCACATCATCGCCCAGATTTGCCCCACTGTTAATTCCGCTGACCACCAGATCAAATTCAAAATCAAATAAGCCGTTCATGGACAGATATACACAATCTGCAGGTGTTCCATTGACTGCCCAGACATCTGCTGAAATTTGAACAGGTCGTAAAGGACGATCTAAGGTAAGTGCACTGGAAAAACCACTGCGTTCACTTTCAGGAGCAACGATGACTACACGACCAAGGGGAGCCAAAGCTTGAGCCAAGGCCTGAATACCGGGAGCAAAAACGCCATCATCATTGGCAATTAATATATTCACTTAAACATCTCTTAACGGTTAAAAATGACTAATCAGAACATTTGATTGAATTGTATAGAAAATTATATATATTTGACGCTCAACATCCATTCAAAAAGTGTGATTTAAAAATGACTAAAAGCATATCATTTCGTGGCTTATTGGGGTTAGGCATTGCGGCATTATTATCTTCCACTGTGTTAGCCAATGACGGTTTATCTCTGGAAGAAGCCAATACGATTGTGAAAGAAGACCTTGCTTCAACTCAGGTGATGGCTGAAGTATGCCCTGCCATTATTGGTAAAAATGCAAAATTTGATCAAAACATTCAGCTGTTGATTAAAGCTTATCTGCAAGACTATTCAGATCAATCGATGACTTTTGATAAAATTAAAGCAGATTCAGAGTATAAATCTGTTCTAGAAGAAGCTCGCCAGGCTGCAAAAGAAACCAGTAAAGATGAACAAAAATCGGTTTGCGAAGATGTTGTAAATTATCAGGTTTGATCATTTGCTCTTGTTTTATATAAGTTATCTAAAATATTGAACATCTTATTATGACCACAGGCATAAAGCAGATTCCTCTTTATGCCTTTTTAATTCTTTGCTGTTTTCATATTTTCTTGATGAACGTCATCATTTTCAACAGCTTTAATACATTTGTGTACTTACAATTACCCCAAATACCGTTAATCTTATTTTTATTATTGTGATGTTTTTAAATCATTCAGGTCTGTTTAATGAAATTATCTATGCTTAAACCGCTTTCTTTGGGACTGTTAACCACTGCTGCCATGACCCTGTCTATGATTCATGCAGCCACACCAGATGAAAATATTGAAGTGACGCCACTACAAAAAGTCACCCAGCAAGAGCTGGCAGCCATTTATGTACTTTCAGAAGTCTGCCCTAGTTTAGTGAAAGATCATGCTAAATTTGAACAAGGTTATGCCAAGCTGGCACAAGAATATTTACCTGCCGACAATAATGCGGTTTCGAGCCTGGCTAAACTCAGCCAAGAGAAAAAATTTGAGCCTGTTTTAGCTGAAGCACGTAACGATGCAAAAAAAGCTGGAGATGCAAAAAATCAGGAAATTTGCCAAGAACTCACCACATACAGCAAATAACACAAATTGGTTACAATACTTTTGAAAATAAGCTGATTTCCCCCATAGAAGTCAGCTTTGCTTTGTCCTAAAATGCAAAGCTCTTTGTGCTTATTATTAAGATATTGGAACCACCCAGAATGACCCACAAAAGCGCCCTTGCTGCATTATTACTATTGCCGAGCTTCACATACGCAGCAACTGTCTTATCTGCACCGCCAGAACTCAATAATAAATCTTATGTTTTAATGGATTATGAGACAGGGCAAATCCTCGCATCAAAAAATGAAAATGAAAAATTAGCACCTGCTTCAATGACCAAGATGATGACCAGCTATATCATCGAACAAAAGTTATTGAGCGGTGAACTCACTGAAAATGAAAAAGTTCGTATGAACGAATCTGCGTGGTGTCGTGGTAGCAGCACGGAATCATGTATGTATGTCCCGCTTAACGGGACTGCAACAGCACTGGAAATGCTGCGTGGGATTATCATTCAATCTGGTAACGATGCCTCTAAAGCCATGGCAGAACATATTGCCGGTAATGAAGGTACCTTTGCACACATGATGAATCAGGAAGCAAAACGTATTGGCATGACCAATACCAGCTTCATCAATGCAACCGGTATGCCTGCAGAAGGTCACTACTCGACTGCCAAAGATATGGCGACACTTGCGCAACATATCATTCATGACAGTTCAAAATATTACCCAATCTACTCTGAAAAAGAATTTAGCTTTAACGGCATTAAACAAGGTAACCGTAATGCATTGCTTTATACAGACCCAAGTGTAGACGGTTTAAAAACCGGTCATACTGAAGAAGCTGGCTATTGCTTAACCACTTCCGCTAAACGCGGCCCAATGCGTTTAATTTCCGTGATTTTTGGCGCACCAAGCATGAACGAACGTGCCTCACAAACACGTGAAATTTTGGCTTGGGGTTATGCAAACTTTGAAACTGTTAAGGTTCAACCTGCCAATCAGGTTTTAGCCAAGTCAAAAGTTTGGTATGGCAAAAGCAATGATGTTCAAATTGGTCTGGCAGAAAACTTTAACGTGACCATGCCTAAAGGCGAAGCCAATGCCATTAAAACTCAATTGGTGGTTCAACCTAAACTGACTGCACCGTTGAAAAAAGGTCAAGTGGTAGGTAAATATGTAGCTACTTTAAATGGTAAAGTGATTGCAGAAAAACCGCTTGTTGCTCTTCAGGCGGTTGAAGAAGCTGGTTTCTTTGCAAAAATGATTGATCACATCAAACAATTCTTCGCAAACTTGTTCTAAGCACAGCTTTAGACTTAAGTTAAAGCATCCACACTTCGGTCTGGATGCTTTTTTATTTTATAATGCTTGAAAATTGACAGACTGAACCCCTCACATGGCTAAAAACATTCGCCCCTATTTAAATACCGCACCACAAGTTGATGACTCATGTTATATCGATGATATGTCAGTCGTAATTGGCGATGTGGTACTTGCTGAAAATGTTTCAGTGTGGCCTTTTGCCGTGATTCGTGGTGATGTGAATTATATTCATATTGGCAAAAACTCCAATGTGCAGGATCATGCCATGCTGCATGTCAGCCATAAAAAAGCCGATAAACCTGAAGGTTCACCTTTAATTATTGGCGAAGATGTGACCATTGGCCATCATGTGACTTTACATGGCTGTACCATTGGCAATCGGGTATTAGTGGGGATCAACACCATCGTTTTAGATGATGTGGTGATTGAAGATGACGTGATGATTGGTGCAGGCTCATTGGTTCCACCACGCAAACGTCTGGAAAGTGGTTATTTATATGTCGGCAGTCCGGTACAGAAAGTTCGTCCGCTTACAGAGAAAGAAAAAGAATTTTTACCTTATTCAGCGAGACATTATGTGAAGGTGGCTGGGAATTACCAATAACAGTCAGGCTTTAAGCTCACTAGTCCGTTCAGTTCAAGGCATGAATTATACAGGTTCAATTTTCTCTAAATTTAGGATGCCATACCATGAGCCAAAAGCATTGGGAAAATGTCTATCAGACCAAATCCACTGATCAAGTCAGCTGGTATCAGGCACAGGATCAAAAGTCTTTCGAGCTGATCCAACGATTAAGAGATAAACATGGACTTGATTTAACTGCGCAGATTATTGATGTGGGAAGTGGTGCATCGGTATTTATCGATCAACTTTTAGAGCTTGGATTTAAACATATCCATGTATTAGATCTCTCCCGGACGGCTTTAGAAAAAAACCAGGCCAGACTACGGGAGAAAAACCTGAATGCAGAGCACATCACCTGGCTGGTAGAAGATATCTGCACCGTCACGCTTCCTGCCAATTATTTTGATTTATGGCATGACCGTGCCGTATTTCATTTTATGGTCACAGCTGAACAACAACAGCAATATATTTTCAACCTAAAAACCTCTTTAAAAAAAGGTGGTCATCTAATCATGTCCAACTTTGCTGAAGATGGCTCAACCCAATGCAGCGGTTTAACTATTCATCGTTATAGCATTAAAGAGTTACAGGAAAAACTCGGTGCCGATTTTCATTTAATGTATTTTGAACATGATATTCACCTGACCCCGTGGGGCTCAGAACAGAAATTTCTACATAGTGTCTGGGCTTACCAACCCAATTCCTGATGTATTTTCACCGTGCAAGTGATCATCAAGAAGGTGGATTAGAAAGAAAAAGCCCTGCAACATAGCCACCGAGCGCTAAATTTTGTAGAATACTCCTTTTATCCCATGGTGCTTTTCTATGACCGCTTGGACTGCCCACGTTACCGTCGCTACTGTTGTTGAAAAAAATGGAAAATTCCTGTTTGTTGAAGAACATACTCAAGGTGTAACGCATACCGTATTTAACCAGCCTGCAGGTCATGTCGAATGTGGCGAAACGCTCATACAAGCAGCCATTCGTGAAACCATGGAAGAAACTGGGCATGATGTAGAAATTACAGACCTGCTTGGCATATATACCTATACTCCGCCAATGTTCCCTGACCGTACCTATTTCCGTTTTTGCTTTTTAGCCACAGATCTGCATCATCATACAGATGCAAAACTGGATACTGGAATCGTGGGTGCCGTCTGGATGACATTGGGCGAACTGGAAGAATCTGCACGCGCACGTAGTCCCTTGGTGATTAAAGCCGTCAAAGATGCCTTATCCGGTCAAAAATATCCTTTATCGCTCGTTTATGAGCACCAAAATTCTCCCCTATTTACAACTTTGGATACCTAATCCTATGCAACAACGTGTCATCGTCGGTATGTCTGGTGGTGTAGATTCATCTGTGTCTGCAGCACTTCTTCTTCAACAAGGTTATCAGGTTGAAGGTCTTTTCATGAAAAACTGGGAAGAAGATGACGGCACGGAATACTGTACGGCGATGGAAGACCTTGCCGATGCGCAAGCAGTGTGTGACAAAATTGGCATCAAACTGCATACTGCCAACTTTGCCATGGAATACTGGGATCGTGTGTTTGAGCACTTCCTGGCTGAATATGCGGCTGGTCGTACTCCGAACCCGGATATTTTATGTAATAAAGAAATCAAATTCCGTGCATTCTTAGACCATGCCGTAAATTTGGGCGCAGACTTTATTGCGACCGGTCATTACTGCCGTCGTGGTAAAACCATGACCAACTCGCGTGGTGAAGAATATGCACCTTTGTTACGCGGATTTGACCAAAACAAAGACCAGACTTATTTCCTGCATGCCGTACATGGCCGTGAAATTAACAAAACTTTGTTCCCTGTCGGTGAAATTGAAAAGCCACAAGTGCGTAAAATTGCTGAAGAACTGGGTCTGGCAACTGCAAAGAAAAAAGACTCCACCGGAATCTGCTTTATTGGTGAACGCCGTTTTAATGACTTTTTAAAACAATATCTTCCAGCCCAACCCGGAAAAATTTTACTGGATACCGGCAAAGAGGTTGGTGAACATCACGGCTTAATGTACTATACGCTCGGTCAGCGCGGTGGTATCGGCTTAGGTGGTCTGAAAGGCGAAGCCGAAGGCGCCTGGTTTGTACTTTATAAAGATATTGAAAATAATCGCCTTGTTATTGGTCAGGGTCATGAGCATCCACTCATGCAAAGTACTATACTTTGGAGTGAAGCGATTGACTGGGTCGCTGGCGAGCAGGATATTCCAGTAACAGGTTTCCGCTGTACGGCTAAAACCCGTTATCGCCAGCCGGATCAGGCTTGTGTCATTTATCAAGATGCCAATATGCCAAATGGCGTACGTGTTGAATTTGACGAACCGCAACGTGCGGTGACTCCAGGACAAAGTGTAGTGTTCTACGCAGATGAAGTTTGTTTAGGTGGCGGTGTGATTCATCATACCAATGCACCAAAACCTGATTTTATTTAAAAAGGAAGCGATAGGCATGGCTGAGTTACCCTTTCAACAGCCTCGGACTTTGAATGTACGTCAGAACCGTGCTTTGGCGTTGGCAGCTGTGTTCCAGTCGACACAGCTGACCCATATGACAGCCATGTCAGGACAACACAGTATTGGTGAAAATGGCAGCTTCTATTTAGAACAATTGATTAAAGCCAGCCTGAATATTCGCCCTACTTCCAATGAATCCTGTCAAACCCTAGACTTCTTTAATCAACTGGCCGATATTTCCCTTGGCTTAAAAACATTAGAAAGCAGCATTACCCAACCCTTTAATCCTTCTCCTAAATCACGTTTACCGAAATTTTCCAACGCCAAATTGCCAATGAGCTATGCCATGGCGTTGTTACAGTTAGAGAAAAAAGTCTATAGCAATCCCAAATTTGTTGAAATTATTGAACAATCACAACAAAAAATTCTAAAACAGCTGTCTTTTTTCGATAACAACTATCTACATCCCAGCATTATTGCCAACCTTGCCCAAACCTATATAGACACTGCCGGACAAATTAATCCGCGGATTATGGTCAAAGGCAATGCCGAAGCATTTAAAGATAGTGCCCATACCAACCGAATTCGCGCTTCCCTGTTTACTGGCCTGCAACTGGCACACTTATGGCGTCAGTTAGGTGGCAGCTCATGGGGCATGATTTTTAGCAAGCGCAAACTGCTCCAGGATATTCAAGATCTTGCCCGTTTACAGTATCAGGTAGTTTAACCTGATCATGAACGAATTTTTATTATTCGCTTTACGTTTAATTCCAAAGTTTAAGGAATCGCTATGAACGCTTTAACCGCACTTTCTCCATTAGATGGACGCTATGCTAGCAAATGTGATGCTTTGCGCCCTTTCCTCTCTGAGTTTGGTTTAATCCACGCTCGTGTGACTGTTGAAGTACGCTGGTTACAAGCGCTTGCAAACCGTCCTGAAATCACTGAAGTTCCTGCTTTCAGTGCAGAAACCAATGCTGCGCTTGATGCAATTGTTGCCAACTTCTCTGAAGATAATGCCAACCGCATTAAAGAAATTGAACGTACCACAAACCATGACGTTAAAGCAGTTGAGTATTTCCTTAAAGAACAGATTGCTGATATCGAAGAATTGAAGAATGCCGGTGAATTCATTCACTTTGCCTGTACTTCTGAAGACATCAACAATTTGTCTCATGCTTTAATGCTGAAAAATGGTCGTGAAGTTTTAGTTGCTGCAATGCAACAAATTATCGACTCAATCGTTGCTTTGGCTGAAACTCACGCTGAACAACCAATGTTGTCTCGTACCCATGGTCAAACTGCCAGCCCAACCACTTTGGGTAAAGAAATGGCGAACGTGGCTTACCGCCTTGCACGTCAAATCAAACAGTTCAAACAAGTTGAACTTCTAGGCAAAATCAACGGTGCTGTAGGTAACTACAACGCGCACTACTCTGCTTACCCAGAAATCAACTGGCCTGCTCATTCACAAGCATTTGTGGAATCTTTAGGTTTACAGTTTAACCCGTACACTACTCAAATCGAACCACATGACTACATGGCGGAACTTTTTGATGCGTTACGTCGTTTCAACACGATTTTGATCGACTTTAACCGTGACGTTTGGGGTTATATCTCGCTTGGTTTCTTCAAACAACGTTTGAAAGAAGGTGAAGTGGGTTCTTCAACCATGCCGCACAAAGTCAACCCAATCGACTTCGAAAACTCTGAAGGTAACCTGGGTATTGCCAATGCAGTATTGGCTCACTTGGGCGAAAAACTTCCAATCTCTCGCTGGCAACGTGACTTAACTGACTCTACTGTGCTTCGTAACATGGGTGTCGGTTTTGCACAAAGCTTGATCGCATTCGAAGCTTGCTCTAAAGGTATTGGCAAACTTGAATTGAATGCACAGCGTATTCTGGAAGATCTTGACCATGCTCAAGAAGTGCTTGCTGAACCAATTCAAACGGTAATGCGCCGCTATGCAGTTGAAAAACCATACGAAAAATTAAAAGCCCTGACTCGTGGTCAGGCCATGACTCGCGACATGATGGTGAACTTCGTAAATGGTAACGAACTGGAAGCCGTTCCTGCTGCTGACCGTGCCCGTCTGGCTGAAATGACTCCTGCAACTTATACAGGTAATGCTTCAACTCAAGCGAAACAGATTAAGGATTTAATTTCTAAAATTTAATTCGAAATAAATCTAAAAAGCGAAGCTTCGGCTTCGCTTTTTTATTAGAATAGAATCTGTTGATAATTCATCTATGTTTGTAACCACATAAGCCATTGATAAAATTTCAGCACTCCCAATAAAACTTTGCCAATACAAGAAATAATGATTGAACATCAATTGAATATCAAACACTGGGTTGCTCTTGCAGTACTCACTATTGCGGTAATCATCGCCAGTATCCATCCTTTAGAATTTGAAGCATATCTACTGCATCAAGCCGGTACGGTGTTTATGCTGGTGCTGTTATTGTTTACCCAAAAAAAAATTGGCATGAGTTTTTATAGTTTTGTGCTCTATCTCATTTTTTTACTGATCCATATTATCGGTGCACATTACCTGTATTCCTATGTTCCCTATAACGAATGGCTGATTCAGCTGTTCAATTTTGACCTTAATCAATCGATGGGCTGGTCACGCAATATGTATGACCGTCTGGTGCATCTTGCCTGTGGTGTACTGCTTTACCCAGTGTTACTACGGCTGTTTCATGTATGGCTGCCTGAGGCCAAACCCTTCACGCTATTTTTATTGGTAGTGCAGTTTATCATGGCCACCAGCTTAATTTATGAATGGCTTGAATGGCTGATTGCCATTGGTTTATCACCGGAGGAAGCAGAAAATTATAATGGGCAACAGGGAGATATGTGGGATGCACATAAAGATATGCTGCTTGCAACAGTCGGCGCTGCAGGCTATGGCCTTCTTGATTTATGTTATAAAAGCTTAGCTAAAATACCGCAACCAGAAAGTGACCACACGTCCAAGGATAGCATTCAGGCAAACAGGGAACCATGAGTCAGCTTCAGTCTCCCCCAGCTCTACTTTGTCAGCCATTTTTCAAGCAGAATACTATTTAGTCTTAATATACAGAAACCGGATCAGTAAATCCGTTGCAGAAGTGGTTCTACGCTAAAGCATAAAAAACCTGTGCTCATTTATTTTAATTTCCTCATAAGGGGGGATCAAAGTAAGCGTCCGCTGAACCCCATGCCTATTTTTTAATTTGAGTTGGATTTCCAGCGATGTGGCAGTAATTCTTCTATTTGGGTCGCTTTATGCGTCGGCAGCC
>NZ_JBIQOC010000055.1:0-30195 GCF_044130295.1 Acinetobacter uliginosus
CTGATTATTTGTAGTCATAAATTTAAGTCCCCACTTGTTTCTAAGTGGGGACTAAATTAAGGCTTATAGGATGAATTCAGAAGGTGTGTTCAGCGGACGCTTACTCTTTTTTTTCAAGAACGGCTGGGAAAAGATGGAAAATTATTTAAAATAATTAAGTTTCGTTCTATGAAAGATGTGGTCGATAAAGAAGGTAATCCTCTATCCGATGATCAAAGAATTACCCCATTTGGACAGAAATTAAGATGCTCGACTCTAGATGAAATGCCGCAACTTATCAATGTGCTAAAAGGTGATATGTGTATAGTAGGGCCAAGACCACAATTATGTGAGTTTATGCAATATTATACAGCCCATAAAATGCGTCGTCATGAAGTGAAGCCGGGTATGACAGGATTGGCTCAAGTCAGTGGTCGTAATAATCTTTCGTGGGAAGAAAAGTTCAACTTAGATGTAGAATATGTAGAGATCCAGTCAATTTTTTTAGATTTTAAGATTATGTTTAAGACATTAATTGTTATGCTAAAAAAAGAGGGAATCAATGCACCTGATCAGGTTGTTGGAGCAAGCCGGTTTTCTCGTTCAGAATCTACAGATACAAAATCTTCTTAAATTCGTTAATTTTTATAAAAGTATTTATATGATGATCAAAAAAGCTATTCTTCCAGTCGCAGGCCTCGGTACACGTTTTTTACCTGCCAGTAAATCTATTCCTAAAGAAATGGTGACTGTAGTTGACCGTCCAGCCATTGAGTATGTGGTACGCGAGGCTATCGCAGCTGGGATTGAACAGATTATTTTAGTGACTCATTCTTCCAAAGCATCGATTGAAAATTATTTCGACCGTAATTTTGAGCTGGAAACCACACTCGAAAACAAAAAGAAATTCGATTTGCTTAAAGAAATTACTGAGATTTTACCCCCACATGTGAGTGTGATCAGCGTACGTCAGCCACAACCACTCGGTCTAGGTCATGCCGTGCTCTGTGCGAAAGCAGTGATTGGAGAAGATGACTTTGCAGTTTTACTGCCTGATGTATTGGTGAAAGATTCTGATCAGGTTAATGACTTAAGTTTGATGATTCAACGTTTTAATTCATCTCAAGCTTCACAAATTATGGTGGAAGCTGTACCAGATCAGCTGGTCGATCAATACGGTATTGTCGATGTGGCTGCCTCCCCTGCAGAAGGTGAAAGTATTAAAATGCAAGGGATTGTAGAAAAACCGGCAGTCGGTACAGCACCTTCCAATCTTTCCGTTGTAGGTCGTTATGTCCTGCCTGCCAAAATTATGCAGTTATTGGAAAATACCCCTAAAGGTGCAGGCAACGAAATTCAGCTCACTGATGCGATTGCAGAATTACAAAAGACGGAAACGGTTGAAGCCTATCGAATGAAAGGTCAAACCTTTGACTGCGGCAGCAAACTGGGTTATCTCAAAGCCATGTTACATTATGGTGTAGATCATCCTAAATTGGGTGAGGACTTTAAAGCACTCATCCGGGAACTTACATTATAAGGCGGTGAATAATGAAGATTGCAGTATTTGGACAAACCCTGTATTCAGGTGTCCTATCAGCATTGTTAGCCGAATGTGGACATCAGGTGTATTGGTGTGATTTTCTGAAAAAAAGTGCTTTAGAACAAGCTTATGCTCAAGATGATGCAGTCAAACAGTTACTGGATAAACAGCAACAAAATGGATTTTTAAAATACTGTCACCTGAATGATATTGCCCTGGATATCGATGCTTATTTTTTTAGTTTTAATCCGACTGAAGAAAATTTGGGGATTGAAATATTAAAAGAAATCGGTCAGCGTCCAATTATTCATCCTAAACTGATGATTAATGCGTCCACGCTAGGCTTGCATGGTACGGAAAAATTACAAAAGTATTTACCTGAAGATGATTGGGTGTATTTACCTGACATCATTCAGGAGGGAAATGCCTTGGGCAGTATGACTCAAGCCGAACAGTTGATTGTGGGCTGCGAGCAAAGTAGGGTTCAACTCAAAATCCAGGAATTATTGCGTCCATTATTTCCACGTCATCAGCAATATTTATTTATGTCCATTTTAGATGCTGAATTTACCAAGCTTAGTATTTCAGGCATGTTGGCTACACGCATTAGCTATATCAATGACCTAGCCGTAGTGGCTGAAAAATTGGGCATTGATATCGAGCATGTGCGTCAGGGCATGGCAGCGGATAGCCGGATCGGGTCGTCCTATCTATATCCAGGTGCGGGTTTTGGTGGAGAGAATTTCTCGCATGATATTCTCACTTTGGCCAATACCGTGTCCGGGACAGGAGCTAAAAGTCAGCTGCTGGCGCAGGTTTGGGAAATCAATGAACAACAAAAAGAGCTGCTATTTAGAAAGCTGTGGAATTATTATCATGGCGATTTAAAAGGTAAAACTGTAGCAATTTGGGGTGCCTCTTTTAAAGAAAATACCTCTCGTATTCAGCAATCTCCCATTCATGCCATGCTAACTGCGCTTTGGGCACAAGGGGTGACGGTCAAACTGCATGATCCGCAGGCTTTGGCTGAAATTGAAAAAGTCTATGGTCATCGTGAGGACTTGATTTATTGTACCGAGCAGTATGAAGCCGTAAACGGCGCACATGCCTTATGCCTGTTAACTGCCTGGAAACAATATTGGAGTCCCGATTACCCAACTTTATTAAAAATAATGCAGCATCCGCTGATTTTGGATGGTCGAAATATTTATGATCCAGACTATGTGAAAGCACAGGGATTTGCCTATATGGGGGTAGGGCGTTAATGATGACTCAAACACAACTTTATCCAGTAGAAGAGACACATTCAGTTCTAGGTAAGTTATTAAGCTTAAAAAATGAATTAAAAAATAAACATTTAACCGATTTCTTTGCAGAAGAAGATGACCGTTTTCAAAAATTTTCTGTAAATTTAGACAATGTAGTTTTTGATTTTAGCAAGCATCGGGTCAATCAGGCTGTAATTGACCGTTTGGTTGAATGGGCCAATGCACAAGAGCTTAAACCCTGGATTAAACGGCTGTTTTCCAGTGAAGCCATTAACTATACCGAACAGCGTGCGGCGATGCACTGGGCATTACGTTTGCCTCTAGATAATCAACAGCATGCTGAAGTTGCAGCGCAGGTTCATCAGCAACTTCAGCGCATGTATACCTTGGTGGAAAAAATCCATGCCGGTCAATGTCGCGGTGCGACCGGGGAGGTGATCCAGGATGTGGTCAATATTGGTGTTGGAGGTTCGGATCTTGGGCCAGTGATGGTCAGTCATGCGCTATCTGATTTTAAAAAACAGACCACTAAGCCTTTAAATGTACATTTTGTCTCGACCATGGATGGCAGCCAGCTATCAGCATTGCTGCATCAGCTGCGCCCTGAAACCACTTTATTTATTATCTCATCCAAGTCTTTTGGCACCATTGATACCTTGTCCAATGCGCAAACCGTGCGTTTATGGCTGGAAAAAGCCTTAGGTCAGCATCCGCATATTCTGAAACACCATTTTATCGGAGTCTCGACCAAACCTGAAAAAATGACCGAATGGGGCATAGCTCCTGAAAATCAGTTGTTGCTTTGGGACTGGGTTGGCGGACGTTATTCGCTCTGGTCATGTATTGGTTTTCCTATTGCACTCAGTATAGGGGTTGCAGGCTTTAAGCAGCTACTGGCCGGGGCTTATGCGATGGATCAACATTTCCAGAATGCCCCTTTTGCAGAGAATATTCCGGTATTGATGGGCTTGCTGGGTGCCTGGAATACCAACTTTCTAGATATCCAGACCCATGCCATTTTGCCTTATGATGGTCGTTTAAAATACTTTGCAGCCTATTTACAGCAGCTGGAAATGGAATCGAATGGTAAATCGATTCAACGTACAGGTGAGCAGGTTGAAACCAATACTTGCCCGATTGTTTGGGGTGAGGTCGGACCCAATGCCCAACATGCTTTCTATCAGTTATTGCATCAAGGTACACAAGCCGTCAGCTGTGATTTTATTGCACCGGTCAAACGCTATAATGCCCAGCAATTTACTTATGTAGATAATGCCGATGCCTTGATTGAGCAGCATCATTTGGCACTGTCCAATTGTCTGGCACAGTCACGCTTGCTGGCATTTGGTAATCAGGCCTTGGATCAGGCTGAACTCGATCATTTACCTGTCTATAAACAATATGTAGGCAATCAGCCTAGTAGCACCATTTTACTCAAAGAGCTGACACCGTATAGTCTGGGTATGTTGATTGCCATGTATGAACATAAAGTGTTTGTGCAGTCTGTACTCTGGAATATCAATCCCTTTGATCAATGGGGTGTTGAAAAAGGCAAGGAAATTGCCAATCAGCTGTTGCCGATTTTAAGTGGTGAAAGTCAGAATATTTCAGATTTAGATGCCTCGACTCGAGGCTTAATAGATATTTTATTAGGAAAAACCCATGGCTAAAATTTTAGTGACCGGTGGAGCAGGTTATATTGGCTCGCATACCTGCGTGGAACTGTTAAATTCAGAGCATGAAGTCATTGTGCTGGATAATCTCTGCAATTTACTTAAAGAGCTGACACCCTATAGTCTGGGGATGCTGATTGCCATGTATGAACATAAAGTGTTTGTGCAGTCTGTACTGTGGAATATTAATCCCTTTGACCAGTGGGGTGTTGAAAAGGGCAAGGAAATTGCCAATCAGCTGCTGCCGATTTTAAGTGGCGAAAGTCAGAATGTTTCAGAGCTGGATGCCTCGACTCAAGGTTTATTAAAGATATTATTAGGAAAAACAGATGGCTAAAATCTTAGTGACCGGCGGTGCAGGCTTTATCGGCTCGCATACCTGTGTGGAACTGTTAAGTTCAGAGCATGAAGTCATCGTGCTGGATAATCTCTGCAATAGTTCGGAAGAGTCTTTAAACCGTGTACAACAGATCTGTGGAAAAAACCTTACTTTTGTGCAAGGTGACATTCGTGATGCACAAGTTTTAGATCAGGTTTTTCAGCAGCATCACATTGATGCGGTGATTCATTTTGCCGGGTTAAAAGCGGTAGGTGAAAGCCAGCAAATTCCATTGGCTTATTTTGACAATAATATTTCTGGCTCCATTCAACTGGTACAGGCCATGCAGCGCGCAGGGGTATTTAATCTGGTCTTCAGTTCCTCGGCTACAGTGTATGATGAGGCGAATGTATCACCTTTAAATGAAGACATGCCTACAGGTATGCCGAGTAATAACTATGGTTATACCAAACTGATTGTTGAACAGCTTTTACAGAAATTGTCCCTAGCAGATCAACGCTGGTCGATTGCCTTACTGCGTTATTTCAACCCGGTCGGTGCGCATAAAAGTGGTCGTATTGGAGAAGATCCGCAAGGCATTCCGAATAACCTGATGCCATTTGTCACTCAAGTCGCAGTTGGCCGTCGTGAAAAACTGTCGATCTTCGGCAATGATTACGATACAGCTGATGGAACTGGCGTGCGCGATTATATCCATGTGGTGGATTTGGCGAATGCGCATTTGTGTGCCTTGAATAATCGCCTTATGGCAAAAGGCTGTCGTGCCTGGAATATTGGAACCGGTCAGGGGTCATCGGTTCTAGAAGTAGTGAAAACGTTTGAACGGGTCAACCATGTGCCGGTCGCCTATAGCATTGAGCCGCGTCGTGAAGGTGATGTGGCGACTTCATTTGCAGACAATACCCGTGCTATGCAAGAGTTAGGTTGGAAACCGCAATATACTCTGGAAGATATGCTGGCTGATAGCTGGAACTGGCAAAAGCAAAATCCGAAAGGGTTTATCTAAGATCCGATCATGAACAGACAGGTGGATTCGATGATCTTGAAATTAATTTTGAGTGATTTATATCGATATACAGGCAATCAAAAACTAAGTTCTTTTATTAAAAATTATTTTTTTAATCGAGGATTTAATTTTTCTGTGTGGCTTAGAATTGCCAGTTCTAAAACTTTGCTCGCCAAGATTGCCTATCCTGTTTTTTATTATAAAAAGAAAAAATATGGCATTGATATTCATGCCAATACAAAAATTGGGTTTGGTTTATATATTGGTCATGGTGGACCATTGGTGGTAAGTCCAACGGCAACGATAGGTAATAATGTGAATTTATCACAATATACCACGATTGGGGCAAATTTAGGTCCAGCGGCTATGATTGGAGATAATGTCTATATAGGGCCAAATGTGTGCATTATTGAAAATGTTAAAATTGGCAATAATGTAACGATTGGTGCGGGCAGTATAGTGACCAAAGACATCCCTGAAAATGCAACTGCTGCAGGTAACTATGCCAAGGTACTTAACTTTGAACAGCCAGGAAAGTTTGTGAACAAAAGATATAAAATTTAAATGACTAGTTTTTAAAATAAAAGAGCTCAATTTGAGCTCTTTTTATAAGATGGCAATACAATTGTACATTGCAATCTTATTTTTAACGATTGCCTTGAATCAGTTGGGTCAATTCATCCACATAATCTTGTATCGGTTCAGGATTTTTATCTGCACGGCTTTCAATATTTAAGCGCAGTAATGGCTCGGTATTGGAAGCGCGTACATTGAAACGCCATGCACCAAAATCCAGGCTTACACCATCTGTTTGATCAATTGCTGGATTTTGATCGGCATAATGATCAAAAATCTTTTGAATGGTCGTTTGGGTATCTGCCACTTTGAAGTTGATTTCGCCTGAGCATGGGAATTTTGCAATCATTTCTTCTACCAGAGCAGACAACGGTTTTTGAGTTTCAGACAATACCGACACCGCTAACAGCCATGGAATCATGCCGCTATCGCAATAGGCAAAGTCACGGAAATAATGGTGTGCACTCATTTCTCCGCCATACACAGCATTATGCTCACGCATTTTTTCTTTAATGAAAGAGTGGCCGGATTTAGACTGGATCGATTCACCCTGGTATTGTTCAACAATATCAAAGGTATTCCAGACCAAGCGAGGGTCATGCACAATTTTCTCACCCGACTGTTTCAGCAAGAACGCTTGTGCCAATAGACCCACAATATAATAGCCTTCAATAAACTGGCCTTTTTCATCAAACAGGAAGCAGCGGTCAAAGTCGCCATCCCAGGCAAGGCCCATGTCAGCCCCATGCTCAATCACGGCTTTACGCGTGCTGTCACGGTTTTCAACGAGCAGCGGGTTAGGAATACCATTCGGAAAGGTGCCATCGGCTTCATGGTGAATTTTAATAAATTCTACCGGTACATTCAGGACTTTGAATTTTTCTTCAATCGCATCAATCACATGACCCGCTGCACCATTACCCGCGTTTACCACCAGTTTCATGGGTGCGATTTTGCAAGGTTCGATGTAAGTCATGAGGTGATCTACAAATTCAGGCAGGATATTATATTTTTCGGTCGTCCCTTTTTGCTCAACGTCTTTAAATACGCCTGATTCTGCTAAAAGCTGGATGTCTTTTAAACCCGTATCTGCACTGATCGGACGGGCATTTTCACGCACCAGTTTCATGCCATTGTAATCCATCGGATTATGACTGGCAGTGATTTCAATGCCCCCTTGAACGTCTAGGTGGAATGCTCCAAAATAGACTTCTTCCGTACCAGTCATGCCTAAATCGAGTACCTTAACACCAGCATCATTTAAACCGCGAATGGTCGCCTGCTTCAGGTCTTCACTGCTCAAACGAATATCACAACCGATTACCACTGTTTTAGGTTGATAAATTTGGCCATAAGCCCGGCCAATTTTATAAGCGATGTCTTCGTTTAATTCTTCACCCAATTTTCCACGAATATCGTAGGCTTTAAAGCAGCTTAGTGTTGTCATGTGAGTTATCAAGATCCTTTAAAATTAATGGGAAACGGAAGGAGTGACCATATCATAGCACCATAATTCTCTTATCAGATTTCGTGCAGTCATGATTGTAACTACCTTATTTATGTGATGTTCAATCGGTTTTTTATCTCAATCTCATGATCTAGATTGTCGAGTATGAGTTATGTGATTGGTGAAGATGAATTTTTTACTGAGTGCCATTTCTCAAGAATACGCTCCGCCCAGCCTTCATAATAACGAGCATCAATGGCAATAAGGTCTTTTGCAGGATGATTAATCGTATAAGGCTTTATGTCATGTATTTTAGTTAAAAATTCTTTAGGCCAACTCAGAGATTGTGACAGGATCACAATTTTGAAAGGCTCTATCTGCCGATTCATGAGTTTATTGCTATTATGATCATATCTGAGCATGAGAGTAGAAATATTTTTTTTCCCATCTGATGTGTCTATTTCACATAAGTAAAACAGCTTATTATCATTCTGATCGAGTATTAGTGTTATATAAAATCGGCGATTTTTACCATTCTTGAGTTTATGTCCTTTAAATCTGCCACATTTTACGAAATCTTTATTATGGATGTTTTCGACTTTATACCCCTTTTTTTCGATTTCTTTTACCATCAGGAAAAAATTATGATGATGGTCATCTACAAAAGTGGTGCCTGAATCTATGGTAAAGCCTGGTAAAGTGCCATCATCTTGTGCTTCACCACCTGCAAAACCATGCTCTATTGAATCATCTTTTCTACCTGTATTCCCTCCTTGACCGGCGATTTCTGAACGGGAAGCATGTATAGAGAAGCGTAGGTCTTCAATAGTAAGAATTTGCCCAACTTTATTTCGAAGTTGTGTAATTTGCTGATCGATATCAGCCTTAGCTTCACTGTCAAGTTTAGATTTATCTTGACTCCCTGACGGTTTTTGCCTCTTATTTTCACCAAAAATATCTTTAATCTCCCCCAAACGTTTTTGAGTGACCACATGAAATATAATGGGCTTCTTTATTCCTGTTTCTAAATTTTCAAACGAATTGATACGCTCGATCCGAAAAATCTTTTTTTCTGGATACATGAGACCATCCACATCGAGTTGAATGTTGTCTAGGACAGGGGCATCCATATCAAAGTGATAGGCTTGGGAGTGGGCCTGATTTGCAATGGTTTTTTCATAAACACTTAAGAATGTCCGATTTAATTCAGGGTGTAAAAGAATTAACGCGAGTTTTTGTAGAAAAACACGATCTTTTAAATCCTTTGCGGTTATTTTTCTGTTCGGTGCAATAAAAATATGAAATGCTTTCTTTTCATTGCGATCAATTAGTACATCAGTTGTGTATCTTTCAGCAAACAGTGCCGCACGTAAAAAATAGGGGTGAGAGAAGAGAAGATCTCGTCCTAATACTAGTTTAGGTATTTGAATGATCCACCCCTCCAAAGCATTTCCTGGATTGTGATATTGGAAACTGAAGCAGGGACGATTGCGATATGTCGGATGGGTATTTACAGTTGGATTTTCTGCATTGGTCTTGTTCAAAATTCCCAAATTGATTTGAGTGAGCTTGCGGTTGACTAGAGATACTGGCTCAATTTGATTTAGCGGTGTTTTGTAGTGATATAAGAGGATGCTTTCAATTGGCATTTCAGTTTCAAAATATCTATTATCAGGTGCATCACATAAAGTTGTCTCGATATAAAAACGAGTTGCCCCACGACGGGTAATCTGTGTTGCATAATAGTAAATGTTTTCTTTTGGTACACAGGCTAAAGGAAGCGTCCTCACTATTTTTACCCCATTATATGATTAAAAAATCGACGCGCTTCTGGCGTTAAGCGTTCTGGGCTTAATCCGGATAGGCGTAGAAAGACACTCGGCGGATAGTACTTATTCTCAGTTTGTTGATGAATAAATGTCCGAGTAAGACGACGTATTTGATAACACTCTACAGACTCAGCGTAACGATCTAGAAATGCTGTAGTCAACGGCAGAAAATGCCAGTTTTTTTCAATCAGGCTGACATGACCTAGTTGTTTGATCAAAAATTTTTTAGTCCATTGTGGTGAGTCTATGTCTTCTAATAATTCATCACGTATCTTAATCAGTTGTTTCATAAACTGACGATCCCGAATATTCCAGTCGACACGTGGCTTGGGTGGGGAGAGTGGTGCCATGACAGCGGTTTGATTGATCTTTAATAGCCATTCTTTTTGGCTACGATACAAACGAGCATACAGTGCACCATTTTTTTGGCGGGCTGATTTGACTGGTAATTCCTGAATTAACTGTATCCATTTGATTTGATCATCCGAAAATATTTGATTAGTCTCAGGTTTCACATTGACTGGGATGGTTTGTTCTTCTATAGCTGTGGCCGCCATATCAAGGTATTGTTGATACGTGTGAATTGGGCTGCATGTGGAAATCAGAGCCCTTATCAGGATCAAATGTTCGAGATATGAAAAAGCTTTTCGGTGTTTTCTGCAGATATTCTTGAGCCAGCAATTCTCAGACCGCAGATCACCTAGGTTATAGTATTGAAGAAAATTTTCACCCCAATAATCGACAACAAGTTGACGAACTCTTTCATAGTTGACATTTTTTTGACCTGATAGTAAATCCCTGTCTTTCAAGAGATTGAAATAGGCATTCGATAAAGTCGAAAAATTTTGTACAGTGATGTAGGTTGAATGAGTGAGTAGCTCATCGATTAGTTCTGCAAGCTCGATATGGTGATGTAAGTCCTGTGGATTAAATTTGAGCTGTGAAGAATCCTTAAGAGCATTTAAATGAGCAACATAAAATTTTCGGTCTAGTCCATTACAAGGGACTGAGCTTACAAAAAGGGGGGATGCATGCTTTGTACAATATTCATATCCTGTAATCTGCCAGCTGCGTTTCCAGTAAACTTCACCATATTGCTCCATCTGTTCTTGCCAGCAATGAGGGCAGAACCGAAAAAAATTTACAGATTTGATTCGTGACGCATTTTTTCCCAGCTTGGTATGCAGTGATTGGTACTGTTCACTTTGCAATATCTTTACAGCATGAATCATCACAGCTCTAGGTTGAAACGGTTGATAAATTGGCAACAAGGTGTGCTGGTTGATTAAACGGAGTGCATCATAGCAATCCGGTAAATAACTGGCCAATTTGTCTAGATGAGAGGGTAAATCATAAGTTGGTGTCAAATTCCTGTTGTTGAATAACTCTTCCGTGAGATATTTTGGACTCAGAATTCCATGGTGAACGGCATAACGTGCAATTACACTATAAATCAACTCATCTGGATATGGGGTTGGAAAATTCGAAATCACGATGTCTCACCCTCCATTCTTTCTGCTTAATGCAAAATTGGCTGTGTAGGATTAAACAAGTAGTTCGATGATTTTAATAGCTCATAGACATCTACTTCCTGTTCTTGTGCTTGACTGAAAAAATTTCGTAAATCATTCGCTTCAGTACTCTTCCATTCCTCTGCTTTCATCACTTTACGTGATGCTCTTGGCTTCTTTACTGGAGTTGTAATCTGATCTTTTTCAAGTTCATCTTCAGTGGAAGAGCTATCTAATATCTCTAAAATATGCTGGAGAAGTACCTGTAATTTTTCGTTTGGATATCGTTTTAATGTAGAAGTAACATACTGTTCTATTGTAGCAGCCGGGTGACCAAAGGCTGTCAGCATACCAATGAGGGTAGAATAATGCGGTCCTAAATCTTTATGCTGTTTTTCCATTTTTAATTCAGATTTAAAACGTTGTTTTTCAACATATTCTTCAATTTGAACTTGAGGGATGGTTAGGTCAGAATACCGTGCAATACGTGCGGGATTGCCTGAACGCAGTGCATCTAAAATGTCGTGGACTGGCTGTAATTGTTCTTCATAGACCTTTTTAAATAATTCTGAGGTGATTTTTTCCAGGCCGATGGTGATGGCGTGAATTTGTACCAGACAGAACAGCTTAACCACTAGATCTGGAATACCCTGCGTATAATAATACCAAGTGTTTCTTAATTCATCGGTCAGTTCAGCTGGTTGTTGAATCCATTGATATTGCCACAGCTTGTTGGTAAAGGCATACCATTCAGAAATGATCATTTGATCAGGGTCGCCAGGATCGGGAATAGGCACTTCATTTCGCATAGGTTCCCAGATTAAAGAGCCTAATCCTGCACTGCGTCTAGCTGACCTTAAGTCTTCTTGCAGGATTTCATTCGCTTTAGGTGTCCCAATCATCACGATAGGGATCGATGCCACATTCACCAGCGTGACAAAGAAATTAAGAATGATCTCAGCCCCGCCAGATTTTTTTGTATTCAAATGCTGGATTTCATCAATGATCAGAAGTCCAATAGAATAATTATTTGCGATAATTTTCATCTGTTGCAGCATTGCATTCACATTTAAGCGGCTTCTGGTGAAACGATGCTCAAAGTTAGTATCTCCTAATGCTAAATCTACTGCTCTAAAAAAGTTTGAACATAAGTTTTTTAAAGAGCTGTCATGCGGGCAATCAATTTTAAGGAAAACAATTTGTTTTAATCCTAGCTCTTTATGCTCAATCACTTGCGGGTAATAACGCAAAATCTTGTTCATCGTCGTTGTTTTGCCGCTTCCTGAGCATCCTATAATTGACATGCTGGTCGCAGTTGATTCTGGAGGTGCATATCGGTAAGAACTTTCATTTGATGGTTCAAGTTGTTGAAAAGCGGCGTGTAAATGCCTTTGTCTATCACCATTATTGATGTTTCTACTCACGTAACCTTGCCGGATCATGATAGAAATTTTTTGTTCCAGTGATAGATGTTTGGTCAGTGGTTGAAAAAAATCATGAGGCAGCTGAGCAATCAGATGGATTCTTTCTGGTTGGGGTAAGAAACGTTGTTCTGGAATAAATTTCAGTTTTCCCCGTAGGTGTTTAATGACTGACTTTGTATCAAGGATAGGCGGTAATTTAGTAATGAGAGGATTATCCCCATAGATGTCTTGTATCGATGTATTAACTACTATTTCATTATTATTCATTCTTCATCGTCCTCTTCAAATAATTGTCTCATTAAGTCTGGTTGACTGGTTAAATCCAGATTGCTGCTGTCAGATTGGGATATTTGAGAATTGTCTTGGTTGGGATTGATAGTCTGGATAGAATTGCTGGGTCTGTTCTGGAGATGTTCCGCACGTTCCACTTGGATAGCTTCTTGTTTATTCTGACGGATATCCCGAGTACGTTGTGCTTTAGAAAGTTGGTGTACTCCTACTTGAGCCTGCCGACTCTGTGCTGCATGAATGATTTTGTCAGTAAAATCCTGCAATTCACTGATGGCTACAGACTTTAGTTGCGAATGCTGTTTTTCAACAGTTTTGATCGCTTTTTGAATTTGTTCAGCTTCCCACCAGGTCAGATGCTGATATTGACGTGAGGCATCACTTAAGTGGGCTTCCCAGTATTCCAATTTATTTTCATCAAAGAAAACATAAATGGTATTTACTGAGTATGGGTCAAAACCAATCCGCAACTTTTTCGGGCGGGATTTGGTCGTGTTACGAATAAACCAGCCTTGTTGATGCATTTCCAAACATTGATAGACTAATCCTTTGACTTTAAGTCCTTTATCACTTAAGGATGCATCGATCCTAGGTAGCAAGCCAACATATAGTGATTTGTTATCCACTTGTCTCAACATCCCAGTACGGTGCTGTAGGCCCCACTGCCAGAGCTTAAGAGGGATAGAAGGCAGGTCAGTTGGCATATCGGCACTGCGATCATATTTTGTCAAAACGTCAAAATTATTGCGTAATAAGACGCAGCTTAATATGATTTTTCTGAACTCTTCTAGAGTCAGACAAGCTTCTAGGCGATAATCATGTCCGCCTTTCTTTTTTTCCTTGAATCCAGAAACAACACCGATATTCTCGTAGGATTTAAAGCGTGACTGAATGATTCCGAAAGCCCTCTCCACAATACCTTTGGCATCGCTTCGATATGGTGGAGCATTTTCAATTCGAACAGAAAAGTTTTTTTCAAGAAGTTCAATTTGATATCCAATTAGTTCACCGCGGTCTGCAAGTATGGCACTAGGTAAACCATAAATAGGCCAGTCTTCCGATTGTATTTGCAAGCCGTAACTCTGACAGAATGTCACTTTATCTTGGATTGCAACGCTGAGGCATTGTATGGCTGTGTTAAATGAACTGTTTTCCATACCGACATAAAGCCCAGTAATCATTCGGCTGATATGGTAATTTAATTAAGTTTGTTTGATTTTATATCCTAAGTTATTGATATTTTGAATGCATTATTTTTAAATTTTAAAATTAAGTTTGTATTTGAATTTTGTATATTAAATTATGAGCAAAATTAAGTTTGTTTGTAGATTTCCATCATTTGAGACACGATTTTTTGCTCAGAAAGGCAAAGATCAGCTTAAATAAGAATGATATTTTCAAGAGAAATTTAAAAAATTGATACTTGTTGAATGTTAAATAAGAGTTTTATGCAGATATATGCTATTGAATATATTGCATTTTTAATAAAAACTTTGTTTTTATAGCATGGGTTTTAATTTAGATTGCATTATATTAAAAAACCCTTTAGATTTGGCAGAGAACTACCATACCTAAAGGGTTCGATTTGCTGTTTGCTTACTTTATAAATATACAAACTAAAATAATTAAATCTAAACTTAATTATTTGATACAAACTTAATTATACGAACACACCCAGCCTTATATCAAAATTTATTATTCAACCGTTACCGATTTTGCCAGGTTGCGTGGTTGATCGACATCCGTACCACGTAAGACTGCGACATGGTAAGACAGGAGCTGCACCGGAATACTATAAACAATAGGCGCAAGAACCGGGCTGATACTTGGCACATGAACTACATGTTGGCGGTCTTTTCCTTTAATACCACTGTTTTCATCAGCAAAGACAAACAGTTCACCACCACGAGCCTGAACTTCTTCCATATTGGATTTGAGCTTGTCGAGCATGTCGTCTTGCGGAGCAAGAATCACCACCGGCATGTCATTGTCTACCAGTGCCAATGGACCATGTTTCAGTTCACCAGCTGCATAACCTTCGGCATGAATATATGAAATTTCTTTCAGTTTCAACGCACCTTCAAGGGCAATCGGAAACTCGGTACCACGACCTAAAAACAGGCAGTGCTGCTTTTCTACAAACAGTTCAGATAAACGTAAAATGTCTTTATCATGTTGCAAAGTATCTAAAATGACTTTCGGGGTATGCCATAAATCAGTAGTAATGGCAGTAATTTGTTCAGCCGAGATACTTTGCTTGACTTGACCAATTTTCAGTACCAGCAGCATGAGTGCTGCAAGTTGGGTGGTAAATGCTTTGGTTGAAGCAACGCCAATTTCAGGTCCAGCCAAGGTTAACAGGCTATGATTGGTTTCACGTACCATTGAAGAGGTAGCCACATTACAAATGGTCATGGTGGTAATGTTTAAACTTTTTGCAGCAGCGCGTTTTTGGGTATCACGCAGCGCAGCCAAAGTATCGGCTGTTTCACCGGATTGAGAAATACATACATAAAGTGTGTTATTGACAATCACAGGGGTGCGGTAACGGAATTCGCTGGCAATTTCGACTTGGCAAGGCAGGTCAATCAGTTGCTCAAACCAGTATTTTGCAATCATGCCGGCATGGTAACTGGTTCCACAGGCAATAATTTGCACCTGTTGAATCTTTTCAAAATCAGCAACGGCTTTACTTAAGAAATCTTCGCGTAAATCGTTGCCATTCAAGGCTTGGGAAATGGTTTGCTGAATCGCTTCAGGTTGCTCATAAATTTCTTTGAGCATGTAGTGCTTATATTCACCTTTAGACGCATTGCTGACTGTTGCATCCAGTTCTTTTACTGGGCGATTCACCAATTGCCCATCCACAAAAACTTCAATGCTATTACGTGTTAAACGTGCAATATCACCTTCTTCCAGGTAAATAAAACGGTTGGTAATTGGAAGCAGCGCCAATTGATCCGAACTGATAAAGTTCTCGCCAATGCCGACACCAATGACCAAAGGTGAACCTTCACGAACGGTAATCAGCTCATTCGGATGATCGGTATGCACGATACCCAGTGCATAAGCCCCTTTGAGCTGAGGAACAACCTGTTGAACCGCTTCTAGAAGACTGGAAGTTGATTTTAATGCATCATTGACCAGATGTGCGACAACTTCGGTATCCGTTTGTGAAGTAAACACATAGCCCAAGGCTTCAAGATCGTCTTTCAGTTCTTGATAGTTTTCAATAATGCCGTTATGCACCACAGCTACCGTACCAGAAACATGCGGGTGAGCATTGTTTTCAGTCGGTTTGCCATGGGTTGCCCAGCGGGTATGTGCAATCCCCAGTGAACCTTCGATATTCGACTCATTCACTGCCTGTTCCAAGTTGATCACTTTACCCACACGGCGTTCGCGCAGGACATGACCGCCATTGATCAGCGCAACCCCAGCTGAATCATAGCCACGGTATTCCAGGCGCTTAAGACCTTCAATTAAAATATTGCTAATATTACGTTCTGCAACGCCACCGACAATTCCGCACATATTTATAATCCTCTTATTTTTTCAATTTTTGGGGGCGTTGATAGTTTTCTTTAGCCACTTGTTTTGATCGTTCAAAGGCCAAACTATTTTCTGCTACATCGCGTGTGATGACTGAACCTGCACCGACAGTGGCACCATTGCCAATACTGACCGGGGCAACCAGTGAACTGTTCGAGCCGATAAAGGCTGAATCACCAATAATGGTTTTAAATTTATTGGCACCATCATAATTACAGGTAATGGTACCGGCACCAATATTTGAACCTGCGCCGACTTCGGCATCACCTAAATAAGTAAAATGATTGGCTTTAGAGCCGAGGCCAATTGTGGAATTTTTCACTTCAACAAAGTTGCCAATATGCACTTCATTGGCAAGCTTGGCACCAGGGCGTAAACGGGCAAACGGTCCAATTTGCGTATCTTCACCGACCACGGCATTGTCAAAGATACTATAGGGTTGTACTTTGGTGCCTGAAGCAATCTTGGTATTCTTAATCACGCAACCCGCACCAATTTCAACATTGTTGCCGAGTTCGCAATCACCTTCGATGATCACGTTGATATCGATCCGCACATCTTGACCGACTGTAAGATTGCCACGCAGGTCAAAACGGCTTGGATCAATGATATGTACGCCTTGCTGCATCAGAAGTTTGGCCTGGTAGGCCTGGAATTCGCGTTCTAAAGCAGCCAATTGGATGCGGTCATTCACGCCTTCCACTTCAAAGGCACGTTCCGGTTCAACAGAAGCCACTTCAAGACCATCGGCAATCGCCATGGCCACGATGTCGGTCAGGTAATATTCGCCTTGGGCATTGTTGTTGCTTAATTTTGGTAACCATTGATGCAGTTTGGCATTGCTGACACAGTAAATACCGGTATTGATTTCCTTGATTTGACGCTGTGCATCGTTTGCATCTTTATGTTCAACAATGGCTTGAATTTTATTGTTTTCACGCACGATACGGCCATAACCGGTCGCATCAGCCAAAGTTAGTGTCACCAGACCAATACCTGTTTCACGTGAAACAGCGAGCAGCTTCTCTAAGGTTTCTTGGCTAATGCAAGGGACATCACCGGAAAGAATGAGTGAAACACCATCAGTAGGTAGTACGGGTAACGTCACTTTTACCGCATGGCCTGTACCCAGCTGTTCGGCTTGTTCAACCCATTGTACATTTTCCTGTGCAAAGGCTTGTTGAACTAGATCACCGCCGTGTCCAAAAATGGTAATAATATTTTTGGCATTTAATTTTTTAGCCGTTTCAATGACATGACCGAGTAGAGGGCGTCCTGCGAGCGGCTGCAATACTTTGGGTAAGCTCGAACGCATTCGAGTTCCTTTACCGGCAGCAAGAATAATCACAGAAGTTGACATAATACACCTTAAAAACTTGGCTTAAGCCATTGAAATGTTGAGGTACACGAGAATACAGATTGCGGCCCAAATGCCGGCAATAATATCATCAAACATAATGCCGAAACCGCCACCGACTTGTCGGTCGATGACACGAATAGGCCAGGGTTTCCAGACATCAAATAAGCGGAACAGGACAAATCCGACGAGCACCCAAAGCCAGCTCATTTGTGCGAAGTAAATCAGGGGCAGGAAGGTAATCGATTGTCCTGCAAATTCATCCCAAACAATACGGCCATCGTCATGTACGCCCATTACTTTAGCGGTTTGCCCGCAAATATAAATGCCAATAAGTGACATTAAAATCATGGCAATAATGGAGTTGGTAAAGCCAATTGCAAGCCAGGCAGGAATAAACAGCAATGCAAAGGCCGAACCAAAAGTGCCCGGCGCTTTGGGTAACAACCCGGAACCAAATCCGACACCGCAAAAAACGATAAAGCGGTTGTACCAGGACATGTCTTTAAAATGAATCGCAGGTTTATGCAAAGTGTTGATATCCATGAAAATGCAGCGAATGGTCTACGCCATTCTGCACAAAAGTTAACTCAGTTTTTTGGTCAATTTGTCCAATTTTGCTAATGTTGACATCTAATTGTTGTTGCAAAAGCTTTTCATAATTTTGCGGGCTTATTGTAAAGCATAACTCGTAGTCATCGCCACCCGCGAGGGCATATTGCCATTGCTGTTCTTGAGTTAAATTTTGTAAATCTGGACTGATCGGTAACTGGCTTAATTCCAGTATTGCACCCACTTTTGAGGCTTTTAAAATATGGCCTAAATCTTGTGCTAATCCATCAGACACATCTATCATGCTGGATGCCAGGCCTTTGAGTTGTTGTCCAAACTGGCAACGTGGCGTTGGATAATCCAGACGTTTTTGTAGCGAATGTCCTAAATTGTGCAAAGCAAATGCAGCATCACCGACTGTGCCAGAGACACAGACATAATCACCGACTTGTGCGCCTGAGCGTGTGATGGCTTTGCCGGTTTCTATCCAGCCAAGTGCAGTGACCGAAATGGTGAGATGAGGACTTTGCGTGGTATCACCGCCAATTAAACTCACCCCAAATTGATCGCAGCAATCATATAAACCCTGACTAAAGCCTTTGAGCCAGTCGTGATCAATTTGGGGTAGGCTCAATGCCAGTAAAATGCTGTGCGGTTTGGCACCCATGGCGGCAATGTCAGATAAATTGACCGCAACAGATTTCCAGCCGATGGCATGGGGATTTGTATCTAAGGGGAAATGACGTCCAGCAACTAAAGTATCGGCACAGATGACCAGTTGTTGCTGTGGAGGAGGGGTGAGCAAGGCTGAGTCATCACCAACACCCAAATCGACCGACGCAGAGGTCTGTCGATTAAAATAAGTATCAATGATCGAGAACTCAGCCATACAACAAATCTACTTTATTTAGTTGGCTTGTTGTTTTTCTGCTGCACGTAAGGTTGTCGCTAAACGATCCAATACACCGTTGATGTATTTATGGCTGTCTGCACCGCCAAAATGTTTAGCCAGCTCGATTGCTTCATCTAAAACGACACGATATGGAATTTCAAGATGTTCTTTCAATTCATACGCACCCAGACGAAGAGTCGCGAGTTCAACGCCGTCAAGCGCACTAATTTCACGATCCAGCACAGGGATTAGGAGCGCATCCAATGCTTCATGATTGGCAACCACTTGAGTCAACAATTCATGATAATAGCCGAGATCCACTTTGTGCATGGCATTTTCCACACGTGTACGTGCTTCAATTTCATGTACCGGATTGTGGCTCATCTGCCATTCATAAATTCCTTGTACAGTAAAACGACGTGCTTTGCGTTTTGCTGCATAAGTTGCTTGAAGTGTTTGCGACATAGCGTTAAATAGCCTTTAACAAGTTAACCATTTCAATCGCAGTAAGAGCAGCTTCACTGCCTTTATTACCTGCTTTTGTACCCGAGCGTTCAATCGCCTGTTCAATACTATCCGTAGTCAATACACCATTAATGATCGGTAAGCCAGTGTCCAGGCCAACCACGCCTAAACCTTTGGCACATTCGCCAGCCACAAAATCGAAGTGCGGCGTGCTACCACGAATCACTGCGCCCAGGGCAATAATGGCATCAAAACGATCAGCAGCAGCTAGTTTCTTAGCCACTACCGGAAGTTCCCAGGCGCCAGGTGCATGAACAACAGTGATATTATCCTCTGATACACCATGACGTTTCAATGTATCAATTGCACCTTCTAATAGATGTTCGACAACAAAACTATTAAAACGGCCCACTAAAATCGCGTAACGGCCTTCGCTCGCGAGATGTAACATACCTTCAATACGGCGAACTGCCATAGCAACCTCGATGATTTCTTAAGTTGTTTGATGTGCAGTGATGTATTCCACCACTTCTAAGTTAAAACCTGATAACGCATTAAAACGTAATGGAGAGCTGAGCAATTTCATTTTCTCAACCCCTAAATCACGTAAAATCTGGGCACCGACACCAATGGTTTGGTACTGCTGAGACAGTGCAGCATTGGATTTGGCTGGTTTGGGTGTATTTAAACTTTCCAGCGCGGGGCCAAGGTCCGGTAGATGATGTTGGCCAATCCAGACCAAAACGCCACGCTCGCTAGAAGCAATTTCTTTCAGCGCTTTGTCAAGATTCCAGGCCGGTTCGCCATCTTGCTTGTTGATTTTAAGCAGGTCACGTACCGGGTTGAAGCCATGAACGCGAACGGTAGTGACCCCTTCTTTCGGTTCACCTTTGACCAAGGCTAAATGAATGTCCGGGTTACCAATTTCACGGTAACGAAACAGTTCGAAAGTTCCGTATTCCGTATTTAAAGTTTGTTGATCCAGACGTTCAACCGTTTGTTCATTGGTCATGCGGTAATGGATTAAATCCGCAATAGTTCCGATTTTCAAACCATGCTTTTCGGCAAAAATTTCAAGATCTGGACGGCGCGCCATGGTGCCGTCTTCTTTAATAATTTCACAAATCACTGATGCAGGTTCAAGTCCTGCAAGACGGGCCAAGTCACAGCCGGCTTCAGTATGCCCGGCACGGTGCAATACGCCACCTGGCTGTGCCATCAACGGGAAAATATGACCCGGTTGTACAATATCCGCAGGTTTGGCGTGTGCGGCTACAGCAGTCTGAATGGTATGAGCACGTTCAGCTGCTGAAATACCTGTTGTAATACCGTTAGCAGCTTCAATTGAGAGCGTAAAGTTAGTTCCGTGCTGTGCACCGTTGGCATCCACCATGAGGGGAAGATTGAGCTGTTGACAACGGTCGCGGCTCAAGGTGAGACAAACCAGACCACGTGCATGTGTGATCATGAAGTTGATGTCTTCAGGACGTACGTGAGTCGCAGCAATGACGAGATCACCTTCATTTTCACGGTCTTCATCATCCATCAGGATGACCATTTTTCCTGCACGGATATCTGCTACGAGCTCTTCAACGGTATTGAGCGGCATCAACCTTCACCTTCTTTTTGTCTCAAATGACATTTTGCTTGCATTGATTGTTGCATAGTCTACCGTTTTTTTACGATGTTTGCCTATGCTTATTGATTTCCATTCCTGGTTCATTGTTATACACAGAGCCTGAACGCTTGAAAAGAGGCCTTTATTTTAAAAAGCCATGATTATGCTGAATCTTTAAGCAGTTGAAATACATAAATAATGACAAGCTTATGCAAAATGCTGCTGATTTATAGGGTTTTGTGTGCGAATAGAATAAAAAAGCCCCCATCTTTCGATGAGGGCTTTTTAGAATCTGGAGCGGGAAAGGAGACTCGAACTCCCGACCCCAACCTTGGCAAGAGTCACCGACATAAAATACACTAAATAACATAATTGGTATTTTAATAAACTCTATATATAACAGTTATATAGAGTTTTTATTTTGTGTGGTGTAATTTAAGGTAGGGTGGGGTACTTTGATTTTTGGTCACTAATTTATTGTGATAATCAACAATAATAACCAACATACACATGCTTAATCTAAAGGTGTTTTACTGACTGGTATAATTTTATAATGAGAGGGGTGTTGCCTGGGGCTACGGTTTCTGTTTTGCCTTTTGGCGTAAGACGTACAAATATAAGCTTTCTACTTTTTCACGTGCCCATGGTGTGGTACGCAAGAATCGCAATGATGATTTAACACTTGGGTCTATGCAAAAACATCTAATTTCAATTTTACGACTTAAACCTTCAAAGCCACCGTAGTAATCCAATAATTCATCCAAAATGTCAGCAAGTTTTTTGCCGTGTAAAGGGTCATTGGAGGTGTTCATAATAGATCAATCGTATTTTGGGTGGCCATTATTATAACCTGGGCTAGTTGGAAAACTAGAGAGTTGGAATGTAAGTAATGATGGACTGAATAGCCACCAAAATTCTGGAGCACACCCAGCCATCGGGTGATGCATCATATATATGACTTGGTAATCCCATTTGCTGTGTAGGAAAGTTTTTTCTTAATGGGTCACCTTTTAATGGAAGTAGGTAAGAGGAAAGCTCTAAACCTTTACGGATCGCTTCAGCACTGTATTCAAAGGCAATTAATGGTCGACCTGTGATTGCCGTTGAGGAGACCAGTGTACCCTAAAGCCAATATTCACCCCATCCATTGTAGTAAACATTAAGTTTTTTGAGCATGGATTTATTTCCTTTTGATACGTTGGCGAGCCGTATTGCTCTCATAGCGAAGAATATCATCTACACTGTTTAAATTAGGTTTGAAGAGTTCCTCTAATTCTTGTAATCGGCCTAGGACCATGGCAACGCGTACTAAATTTTCAAATGAAACATTTCGACCTGCTTCCAGATTGGATACTGTATTCACACCAATACCAGCACGTGCAGCAACATCTGCCTGAGTCATTTCCAGATAAAGTCGTTCTTTACGAAGCCTCTCACATAATAATCCAACAACTTCTTCAGGTTTTCTGAATTTTAAATCCATAATATTGGGTCTTATGTCCATATATGTCTATTAAACCACAAAATAATGGAGTTATAAAATAAACCAGTTGATCGGTAAGAAGGTGCTTTATTGGCCTGATTAGATCCTATTAGATTAAAGAAATCTAATTAGACATTTACAATCTAATGGAATCTAATACAATCTATGGTAATAAATAAATCATTGCCGAGTAATTAAAATGATGACCATCTCCAATGACCCTTGGCACTTTCCACGTACCGAACTGGCGAAACAAATTTTAGGCATGTTTGAGACTGGACTAGCTAGTTCTCTGACTTTTTTTGCCCCACGCCGGATGGGAAAAACTGAATTTTTACGAAAAGATATTACGCCCCTAGCAGAACAGCTTGGATGGCGCGTTTTTTATTTCAGTTTTTTAGATGCAGGCCTGCATAGTGAAGGGCAGTTTGTAAAAGCTCTTGATGAGTTTTCAAAACAAAATGGCTTAATGGGGAAAGCCACACATTGGATTAAAAATATAGGATATTTAAGTAAAGAGGTGCCAGAGGTAAAAGCTGAAGTGACACTTCTACAAGGACAAGTGAATTCCAGTATTTTGTCTAGCATTACTAAACTGGCTCAGCAGGGGAAACCTATTTTACTGTTACTTGATGAGATTCAGGCTTTAGCTAGTTCAAAATATAAAACCACGATTGCCAGTTTACGTACCGCTTTAGATATGCATAAAGAAACAATAAAGGTGGTTTTTACTGGTTCAAGTCGAGAAGGCCTGAGACAAATGTTTTCTGTGAGTAGTGCTCCCTTTTTTCATTATGGACAGAATTTACCTTTTCCAAATCTAACAAAAGCATTTACAGATCATCTGGCAGATGTATTTAATCAGACAACAGGACGTAGTTTGAATAAAGAAATTTTATGGCACGCCTTTTTAGATATGAAGCAAAGTCCTCAACTAGCAAGATCATTAGTGGAGCGTTTAGCCTTAAACCCAATGCTGGCTATAGATTTTGCCAAGGAACAGCTTATAGCCGATACAATGGGGCATCGTGACTTTTCGGGATTATGGGGAGAGTTTAAGTTATTAGAACAGCTAATTTTAAAAGCCATAGCGGAATCACAAGTTGAACTTTATAGTAGTCAATTTAGACAACATCTGGCTGATTCCATTGGTGTAGATAACATTGCGGTATCAAGTATTCAATCGGCCCTACGTTCTTTATCAAAAAAACAAATTATTTTTAAACCAGAGAATGGTACTTATGAAATCGAGGATGCTCTTTTTAAAGAATGGATTATGGATGAAGCATAATTTTGAAAACTCATTTGGATAAAAATTTACCGTACCGAGTTTGTCGGAGAATTTTTATTTAAGTATTTTATTCATAGACATTATTTCAATATAATGGGTGTCTATGAACAGAGAAATTCAACAAAGACTCGTATGAGTTAAATTATTTGAAGAGACTAATGATGCTGGCCTAGTTTGTCGGAGATGTGGCATTTCTAGACCAACGTTACGCAAGTGGTGGAAACGATATTCTGAGCAAGGTATTGATGGATTAAGTAGTCAGAGTAGACGTCCCTTAAAATCGCCAAATACTAAAATCAATGCTGAGCTAGAAGCCTTAATATTAGAAATGCGCTCAGCTAGAAATAATGGAAGCCTGAGCTCCCATTATGTATTGAATTTATTGTCAATCTTTATCAAGTTTCAAGATTCGATGCAATGGTGTACTTAGTCACGTTCAACTGCAAGTGCAACACCCATACCACCGCCAACACAGAGGGTTGCAATGCCTTTCTTGGCATCACGGCGCTGCATTTCATGTAATAAAGTCACCAAAATACGGCAACCTGAAGCCCCAATTGGGTGACCCAATGCAATTGCACCGCCATTGACGTTGACTTTATCCAGGTCTAAGCCTAATTCTTTAGCAACACCCAAAGCCTGTGCAGCAAATGCTTCATTGGCTTCAATCAAATCAACCTGATCTAAGCTCCAGCCTGCTTTGTTGAGGGTTTTCTTTACTGCATCGACAGGACCAAGCCCCATAATTTCAGGCTCAATACCAGACATGGCATAGCCTTTAATACGTGCCAATGGCTTAAGACCTAATTCTGCTGCTTTGTCCGCACTCATCATCAGTACTGCTGCTGCACCATCATTAATGCCTGAAGCATTACCTGCGGTTACGCTACCATCTTTTTTAAAGGCTGGGCGTAGTTTTGTGAGGCTTTCAAGGCTGGTATTGGCTTTAATGTATTCATCTTCAGCAAATACAACAGGCTCACCTTTACGTTGTGGAATGCTGACTACGGCAATTTCATCTTTAAACTTGCCAGCTGCCTGAGCTGCCGCAGCACGTTGTTGTGAAGTCAATGCAAGTTGATCTTGTTCTTCACGGTTTAAACCCAGTTTTTCTACAATATTTTCTGCGGTAATACCCATTTGATACTGGTTATAGGCATCGGTTAAACCATCAGCCACCATGCTATCCACCAATTGTGCATTACCCATTTTTTGCCCATTACGCAGCTGCATATAGTGCGCACTTTGTGACATAGATTCTTGACCACCTGCGACCACAATGTCGGCTTCATCGCATTGAATGGCTTGTGCTGCCAAATGTACCGCACGCAAACCTGAACCACAGACGACATTCAGCGTAGATGCAGGCACTTGTACTGGAATACCAGCAGCAATTGCTGCCTGACGTGCAGGGTTTTGTCCCACGCCTGTCGTGAGTACGTTGCCCATAATCACCTGATCAACTTGTTCAGGTTTTACATTAGCGCTGTCTAAAACTGCACGAATTGCTGTTTGCCCCAACTGTGGTGCAGATAAAGATGCAAGACTACCTAAAAAGCTACCAATCGCAGTACGTTTTGCTGCAACAATCACAACATCTTTCATTTTATATCCTTAAATTTTGTGTTCATGTTTCTGTGGATGCACATGATATATAGCATCTGCATGGCTGTTGTTATATGACCGATTAGAATAAATTTACCAAAACATAGCGACCCGGTGCCGCTTCAATGCTTGGATACTGCGCATTACCCAAGTTGCGGGCAGGGACTTGTTCACCAGTGTACGGTGTGACCCATGCCTGCCAGCGCAACCACCAAGATTCAGGGTGATATTCTGCGCCATCTAGCCATTGTTTGGTATTTTCAAACTTGGCAGCATTGGTGTAGCAACCGTATTTATTACGGCTTGGAGGATTGACAATACCTGCTACGTGTCCAGATTCACCTAAAACCAAGGTTGATTCACCACCCAAGTAATCTGCGCCACGGAAACAAGTATCCCAAAGTGCGATATGGTCTTCCTGCGTCGCAATAAAGAAGCTTGGTGTTTTTACACGAGATAGATTCAAGCCCACACCGTTAACCTTAACGGCATTTGGTGAAATCAATTCATTGTTCAAATACAAATTGCGCAATAAGAAATTATGAATTTTGGCAGGGATATTCGTACCATCGCTGTTCCAATATAAAATATCAAAATCAGAAGGTTCTTTACCTTTTAAGTAGTTGTCGATGTAGTAATTCCAGTACAGCGTATTTTCACGCAGTAAACTGAAGGTAACTGCCAACTGACGACCATCGAAATAACCCAATTGATTGTTCAGGTTTTCTAAACCGCTCACTACAGGTTCATTAATAAATACACCTAAGCTGCCTGGGTTTTCAAAGTCGATAATGGTGGCCATATAGGTCGCAGACTTTACGTGATTTTTCAGGCGTTTTGCCACGTAATAGGCTTGAGTCGCAGCAAGTAACGTACCACCAATACAGTAGCCAATGCAGTTGGCCTCTTTTTCACCGGTAATTTCTTCAATTACACGCAAAGCTTCCACTGAACCTTGTGTAATGAGATCGGCAAAAGTCAATTCTTTCTGTTCGGCATTTGGGTTACGCCATGACATTAAAAAGACTGTATGACCTTGCTGGCGCAACCAGTTCACTAAAGAGTTTTGTTCGCGTAAATCCAGCACATAATATTTATTGATAAACGGTGGTACGACTAGAATAGGGGTTTGATACACATTTTCAGTAGTTGCTTCATATTGCAATAATTGGAAAATGTCATTTTCAAAGACGACTGCACCAGGGGTGTAAGCTAAATCTTTGCCCAAGCTGAAAGAGTCGCTATTCACCATGCGAATAGATAAATACTTGCCGCTATTCATGACATCATCATGGAAAACTTGCATGCCACGGACTAAGTTTTCACCTTGTTCAGCTACAGTTTGCTGAATCACTTCTGGGTTAGTCCACAGAAAGTTACTTGGAGATAACGCATTGATCATTTGGCGGGTAAAGAAGTGAATACGATAGCGAACTTTGTCTGGAACACCTTCGACCACATCTACCATGTTTTGCACTAACTGGCTAAACAGTAAATAAGACTGTGACAACAAGTCAAAATTTGGGTGTTCTTGCCATAATGGGCTGTTAAAACGACGATCACCACTTTCAGGCTGAATAAATGGTGCTACATCTTTGGCCACGCTGCGCATCAACACATTTTGGTAGATTTGTATTTGACCTTGCCACCAGCTCCATTGCATTTCCATCATGCGAGCTGGGTTTTTAGATAGTGCTTCAAAGAACAAAGACATATCTTCTTTGTTGAGCTGCGCCAAAGCCTCATTAATTGGGCTTTGCCCATAATAAAATTCTTGTAATTTTTTCCAGATGTCATCATGTACAGAAAAAAATTGTAGTATGTTTTCTTTGAATTGAAATGAGTTCGGGTTCATTTCATCGCTCCATAGCACATGGCTTTTAGCAATCAAATTGAGTGCAGGGCTGAAACTAAAACGGGGAAATTTTCACACTTCCCCGTAACATTCGTCCTGATAACGCATGGTTTTCAGAGCAGTGTTATTTATTGTTAGGCATAGATTCGCTAACTAACTTTTCAAATTCCGATTTGAATTCAGTCGTTAGTGTTGCCAACTTTTTGCCATCTTCAATCATTTGCTGACTAAGTTTGTTCATGGTTTCTAATTGCTTGGTGGTGCAATTCACCATGCTTTGCATGTCTTTAACTTCACTATTGGCAAACATTTGCGCTAGACCAATGTTGGCATAGTTGCGTGCTGCTTCTAATTGTAGGTTGGTTAAGTCAGCAAAGTTTTTAGCCACTAAGCTGTTGAATTTTGTGTACGGTTCAAATACGTTTTTGTATTGTGCATTCATATTTGAAAATAAGTCGCCGTATAGCATGGTGTAACTCCAGTAAATAAACTTGTAAATGAAAATAGGGGCTGCACGGTTTAGTGCATGTATAAACCGCCATTAATCGATAAGGTTTCGCCTGTCACGTACGCACCGTGCTCGCTGACCAAGTACATAACAGCAGCGGCAATTTCAGCTGGCGCAGCAAGACGTTGTAGAGGAATTTGTGCTTCAATGCTTTTAATCACATCTTCACGCATGGCAGTAACCATTGGTGTTGCGGTATAGCCAGGCGCAACCACGTTTACACAAATATTTGAACGTGCACCTTCTTGAGCTAAGGCTTTGGTAAAACCGATAATGCCGGCTTTGCTCGCAGAGTAGTTGGCTTGTCCAAACTGACCTTTTAAACCGTTGACTGAGCTGATATTGACAATACGTCCCGACTTTTGTTCTAACATTTTGTTAAACACGGGCTGAGTCACTGTGAACAATGTTTTTAAGTTGGTATCAATGACTTGTGACCACTGTTCATAGCTCATCTTTTTAAAAGTTGCATCACGGGTGATGCCTGCATTATTGACCAGCACATCGACACGACCTTCAGCAGCAATTGCTTCTTGAATAGCTGCTGTTGCCGCTTCGTGGTTATTTAAATCCGTTAAGACAAAGCGTACATCGCTGTCTTGAAATCCTTCACTTTGAAGCCATTGTTTTTCGCGGTCTTCTTCACGTGGTACAACCGTTGCGATAATTTTATAGCCTGCTGTAACCAGTTGACGGCAAATCTCACTGCCAATACCACCTAATGCACCCGTCACTAAAGCTACTTTTTGTTCAGACATGTTGTTTTCCTAAGCAGAATAAGGTTATAAAAAAATAAGAAGTTTTTCCTCTTTATTCTTGTTTAGAAATTAAGCGTTTTATATTGCAAACAGATCACAGTTTGATGATGCTTTAAAGTCAAAAGTAAACAAATATTGGAAATATCTTGAGGAAGAAACGGCAGCATGTAAGGATTTGAACAAGCAGCTACAGTGAAGTTATTGATTCATCGTGCAGGACGCAGCAAAGTTCAGAGAACTGGTGCAAATAAGGGTTTGCTATAAGTTGTAGATATATGACAGTTAAAATACATACTGCGAGCAGATTATTTGGATTTAGATTTTTTTAATATGTGCAATTAATAGTTGTTGTGCTTGAAGTGCGTTGTAATGTTGAGGATGGATTTAAAGTTGAATTATTGTAAGCGTCCGCTGAATCCCATACCAATTTTTAATTCGATTTAGGTTTCCAGCAGTGTGGCAGTAACTCTTCAATCTGGGTCACTTTATGTGTCGGCAACCTTTTCAGAACATCACTTAAATAGGCATACGGATCCAGCCCATTCAGCTTTGCTGACTGGATTAATGTCATGATATTGGCTGCTCGCTGACCGCTGCGCAGCGAACCTGCAAATAGCCAATTCTTACGTCCCAACGCCCAAGGTCGCATCTGGTTTTCCACCCAATTATTATCTATAGGTAGATTGCCATCATCCAGATAGCGGCTTAAAGCTGGCCAACGCTTCAGAGTGTAATTGATGGCCTTGGCGGTTGGAGAACTCGATGGCACAGTCAGTTGATGTTGGTTAAGCCATTCATACAGTTGTTACATCACCGGTTGACTATGCTGTTGTCGGTATTCGCGGCGCTGTTCTGCTGTACCATCGGTCTTTCTCCTGAGTTCTGCTTCTATCGCATACAGTTTCTGAATCAGCACCAATGCCTGTTCAGCGACCTGACTTTTCCCAGTTACATGCAGTTCATGGAATTTACGACGTGCATGGGCCATGCAGCCCACCTCTATGACCTGGCCTGATTTAAAGCGTGCTTTATAACCACTGTAATCATCACAGACTAGATAACCCTGCCAGCCTTTCAAGAACTCTGCAGCATGCTGGCCTGAACGACTATCCTGAAAGTCATAGATCACCGCCTGAACTGGATTGTACTGTGTAGTGGCATAGGCCCAGACATAACCTTTCTTCGGTTTTTTATCATTCTCACCCATCCGCATGATGGTGACCGGTGTTTCATCTGCATGCAGCACCTGCTGTTGTAGTACCACCTCTTTTAAGGCATTGGCTAGAGGTTCCAGTTCTACACCGCAGCGACCTATCCAGTCAGATAAAGTTGATCTAGAAAGTTCGATTCCCGCCCGCTGATAGATCAGACGTTG
>NZ_JBIQOC010000056.1:0-5249 GCF_044130295.1 Acinetobacter uliginosus
CAGAGGCTCCAGTTCTACACCGCAGCGACCTATCCAGTCAGATAAAGTTGATCTAGAAAGCTCGATTCCCGCCCGCTGATAGATCAGACGTTGACGGTACAGCGGTAAATGATCTGCGTATTTCGAGACCAACACATGGCTCAGTAGTTCAGGACTGGCAATACCTTTATCAATCACATAGGCGGGCATCGCTTGCTGAGTCAGGGTGTCACACTGATCACAGACCCATTTGCCACGCACATGCTGTTCCTTATAGAACTGTGCCGGTCTGAAATGTAGTTTTTCACTGATATCTTCGCCGATACGACGCAAGGTGCAGCCACAAGCACATTGGGTTGATGTTGGTTCATGCTCGATACGGATGGTGTGTAGATGATCGGGCAGCAGTCGACGTTTAGGTTTGTTGACTGTGGCTTTGTGTGTCGCTGCATCAGTTTTATCTGCATTCAGCCGTTCCAGTTCCAGATCAACAGCGGCAATATCTTCTTCGACCGCTTCATCCCACAGATGGATTTGTTTTGCGGTGAGATGTTCGTTTTTACTGCCAAATTTGTGCTGTTTAAATAGTGCGAGCTCATGCTCGTATTTTTGCGTGAGAATAGAAAGATGTTGAACTTTAGAATCTAATTGCTGATTGGTGACTTCAAGATGTTGAACTCTGGCATCTAATTGCTGGTTTGATTGTGCTAGAGACTGATGCTGCATCGCCAACTGCCTGGTGAATTCCAGCAGTTGTTCATGGGTCAGTTGGCTTAAGTCAGGCAGCGTATTCATGACCGCAGTATGCCTGAGGTCATGAGAAGAATGAAATAGAACGTTTGGAGAATAGCAGAATGGAACAGCCTGGTTTAAAGCATCGTCACCACCTGCTGTCGTCCAATGCGCTGCCAGGGCAAACCTTGGATCAGTGCCTGTAACTGTTCCGGGCTGAGGGCCACGGTTTCACCTTGGTGAACTTGAGCCCAGTGAAATTTGCCCTGTTCCAGCCGCCGGGCACACAGCCAGATGCCCAGTCCATCATGTACCAGTACTTTCATGCGATGGCCACGTTTATTACAGAACAGGTAAGCACAATGCGGTTTGATGTAGCCAAAGGCTCTCACCACCTGAGCCATGGTCGTATCCATACCTGCACGCATGTCCATGGGCTGAGTAGACAACCAGATTTCATCAATGCGGATCATGTTGCAAGTGCCTTGAGTAATTCTGCCAAGGCAGGTATTTCTGATGTCTGCCATTTTAGCTGAATATCATTATTCGTATGAGGCACGGTGATACACAACGTGATCCTCTCATCAATAGGTTGGCTGATTGCAGCAGTGTAAGGCAAAGCAATAAATGCTGGATTCACATGAGTAGGATCCTGCACAGCACCCTCATGATGGCTGAAGATCCTGATCCAACGACTGACAAGGTTGGCATTAATACTATGTTGCAGTGCGACCGAAGCGATCGAGGTATTAGGATTTTTGCAGGCATTGACAATACTGAGTTTGAATTCTTTAATGTATGTTCTGCGTTTTTTAGCAACAGGAGGTGTTGCTGAATATATATCCATGTTCATGGATTAAGTCCCCACTTGTTTTTAGGTGGGAACTAAATTAAGGCTTATAGGATCGCTTGGTAAGGCTGTGTTAGCCGGATGCTTACCTCTAATCAAGTCTGGTGTACAGATATAACGTACATTCCTATGGCTAAAGGCTTTGTCTATCTGTGTGCAATTATAGATTGGCATAGTCGTAAAGTACTGGCTCATCGAGTATCGATCAGTATGGAAACAGACTTTTGCATAGATGCGTTGCAAGAAGCAATTGTGAAATATGGTTGTCCAGAGGTGTTTAATACAGACCAAGGCAGTCAATTCACAAGCGAGGCATTTTTGAATGAGTTAAAATTGCGAAATATCCGTATCAGTATGGATGGGAAAGGACGATGGATGGATAATGTAATGATTGAGCGTTTATGGCGCAGCGTGAAGCATGAGGAAGTCTATTTGAAGGCTTACGATACGGTTAAACAAGCGAAACAATCAATTGCTGAATATTTGGATTTTTATAACATGATACGTCCTCATTCAAGTTTGAATAAGGCAACACCGGATGAATTTTATGATCAACATTTACTAAAAGTAATGGCAGCATAATTTAAATATTTAGAGCGGATTTATCACTTATAAAACTGAATTGAGTGGTCTAATTAACGGAACCACATTACACCTCATCTGAATGGCAAGGTAGAGCGTTCACAAAAAACTGATAAATCTGAGTTCTACGCTACTGTAGATATCGATTCTGAGGATATCCAAGACAAGCTAGCCGAATGGCAGCATTACTATAACTGGATGAGACCACATTCAGCGTTGAAAGGTAAAACACCGATGGAGAGGTACTTTGAATTATGTGAAGAAACTCCTTTCTCAGATGAAGTCCAGAAGCAATACAACCCCTCAAATGAACGGATTCAACATGCCAATTACAAGATGGATCTAGAGATCGCTAAATTGAAATGATCTCTATGAATCACACATAGAAACAATGCTAAAACTTTTGACCCCATTTGGTTTAAAATTAACGGTCGTGAAGAAATAATCACTTTCTATCAGGATATTTTCGACCTCAATGATCTGTTTAACTTCTCGGATTTGATGGTCTTTACTCACAATATTCCTATTGTGAGTCGAATCTGTGCTCAGGTTAAGCAGTTCTGCTACTGTTCTGAAATGACAGCTGTTTCCGTTATAATTGTATAAACATTTGTAGTGTCTGGTAATTATGTCCTTATTGATCAATTTTCTATCTCGCTTTAGTACTGCAACTATTCAGCGCAGTCTTAGCTATGCTAAACACATTGATAGGGAAACGATTGAGTTCTTTGAGGAAAAAGACGATATCACGATGTATGCTCAAGTGGAGGGCACAGATTATTATGATACCGCGATTACCTATAATCTTAAAAAAGACCGTTTAATTGATGACGACTGCAATTGTCCGGTTGGATATAATTGTAAACATGCTGCTGCTTTAGCGCGGTTATTCTTTCAGGAATATCGCCAGGAATTTCAACAGCGTTATGCTGAATCTCAATCTCCGCAGGGAATCGCAAAACGCCGATGGGGGGATGATCAGGCACAGCGCTGGTTGAATGATTTTAAACGGTATTTACAACAGACTGAACCAGAGCAATCTGTCAAAACAAACAATTATTTAATTTACCTGCTAGATCAGTCGGTCAGCTTAAAGAAATTGACAGTTGATGTTCAGAAGGCCAGACGCAATAAAAACGGCTCGATTGCCGGTGAAAGTGATTATACCCAATATGAAAATATCACCAGAAAGCATCTGACTTTACCTGAACAAAAACGACAATTATTTAACCAGATTTATTATTACGCCAAAATAAACAGCGACGAACGCTTTTATCAAAGCAATCTTGATATCTCCGGAATTTTATTGGAGCATTTCAAATCTTTTATTCAAAGTGGCGATGTTTATTGGCAAAAAAAGAGCCATGCTGCACTTCAATGGTCAGAACAAGGCTATCACATCGAACTGATCTGGCAACAAGGTCTAAACAAACAGACAGAGCATTTAAACATTGAATTGGTCAATGGTGATATTCGACTCGATTTAAAATCAAATCCTCATATTCAGATTCTCGCAAGCCATCCACCATGTTATGTGGATATTCAACAGAACACGGTGGGCCAGTTATATGGTGAATATACGGCAAATCTTCTGTACCATTTTTTACAGATGCCTGATCTTCCAACTATGCTCTTGCCAGAGTTTGAGCAACTGACTCATCAATATTCAGATGTGAAAAATCTGCCTCAGCCCGAGTCTATTCAGCATATTGATGTCCTTGAGGGTAGTCCCCAGCCAATTTTACGCTTCGGTGTTTTAGATAAATTTGATTGGAAATGGGAAGAGTCTGTTTGTGCTGAAATTGAATTCTCCTATGCAGGCGGAAGAATAAAAGCAGGTACATCAGGCGACAGTTTTATTGGTAAGCAGCATGACAAAATGGTACGACAGCTTCGGGACTTAGTTCAGGAACAACAGTCAATCCAGCGTTTACAGCTATTGGTCGAATCACTGAAGTGGGTGAAAGATCTTAGTTATGACCAGCAATTAAAACTGGATAAACAACGTCTTGATTCTATGGTTTTTGCTTTCTATGGAGACTGGATCAAACAGCTGATGCCCATCAATCAAATTGAGTTAATAGGCTGGCAGATAGAGCATCTGGAAAACAGCCCCTTTAACCTGCAATATGTTGAAAATTTAAATATTTCTATCACTGAATCTGAAGGTCAGCAGGACTGGTTCAATATCGGGGCGACGGTTCAAGACAGTGCAGGCAATTCTTATAATTTGCTTGATGCGCTCGTAGCTTTGGTGCGAGTAAATCCTGATTTACTTGATCCACGGACTTTTATTCATCTGCATGACAGTCAAATTTTCACCCTGAAAACTGCAGTGGATCAACCTGATTTGGCTCTATCCGCCAGGGACATTAAGCCGGTATTGTTGCATCTGCAGAGCATTTTACAGCAAGAAGAGCGCAGTATCGATCGCTATGATGCGAGTCAACTATTAGAATTACAGCATAATCTTGGGATGACATGGCAGGTCAGTGACCAGCTGCAGCAATTTGTACAGAAATTCAAACAAGGCTATCAGCAACAACTGCCGACACCACAAGGTTTTCAGGGGGAATTGCGTCCATACCAGCAGCAGGGCTTAGGCTGGTTACAGTTTTTAAGGGAAACCCAGCATGGCGGGATTCTGGCAGATGATATGGGCTTGGGCAAAACAGCACAAACTTTAGCCCATTTACTCATGGAAAAGCAGGCTGGATATTTGCAGGACAGCCCCGCCTTAATTGTTGCACCCACATCGCTGATGCATAACTGGTTCAAAGAAGCGGAGAAATTTACCCCTGAGCTCAAGGTATTGCTGCTACAGGGGCCTGACCGCCATCAGTATTTTGAGCAGATTCCGCACTATGACATTGTGTTAACCACCTATCCCCTTCTGGCGAGAGATGAAGAACAACTGAAGCAATATGAATATCATCAACTCATTTTGGATGAAGCACAGAATATCAAAAATCCGCGTGCCAAAGCTGCACAGGTGGTACGACAATTAAAAGCACGACATCGTCTATGTCTAACCGGTACACCTATGGAAAATCATTTGGGTGAGCTGTGGGCACTATTTTATTTTCTGATGCCAGGATTTTTATAT
>NZ_JBIQOC010000057.1:0-34863 GCF_044130295.1 Acinetobacter uliginosus
GTAATGTACAAGTTGCTGTAGAAGCATGTTTAATTCGTCTGATCACAGATACTTTATAAAGCATTTTAATACTTTTTTGAATCTGTCAATGCGTAAGTCCTATAAAAATATTTTTACAGTAAAAATCCATTATATAACTTTAGTCGTATTTCGTTTGCGGTCAGCCAAGCTCATATATGAGAGTAATCAATGGTCAGTTTAATCTGTCTATCAGACTGCCTCAAAACACGGCCCACGAAACTGATCATCATAGAAAATACAGGAGTTTAAGATGAACATTTCTGAAGCCGGAAGTTATGGCATAGATCAATCGCAACAATTTTATCGTCAATATGGGGCCAATGCCCTGTTACCCGAAATTCAATGGACCGAACTATTTAAACCCAGCCACTTAAAGGACACTCATATTCAAGCCCTGAATACCTTGTATCAAAGTGCTGTCCCGCTTGCCTTACAGGTCTTCGATGAGTTGAATTTTGATGTCTTTAGCCCTGCAGCCTATAAACCGCAAGGTTTAGGTTTATTTGATCGCCTCGCTGAACAGGAAGACAAGTTGATTCAGTCTTTAGCAGCCGAAGCTAGAGACTTGACAGATACAGTACGTCACCAAATTTGGAGCATGCTATTGCGTGGTGGTGCGGTGCTGGTGTTTAAGGCATGGCTTGGAAAAGTCAAAACCGATCAGAATCTGCTCGATACCACCCAGTTTGATGAACTCTCTGATCTGCTGTTTATTAAAACCCCACCACTGGAATTGGCAAAGCATTTAGGAATCAATCCCCATGCCAATGAAGATCATATTTTCCTGCTGTATGGCAGTGATGTCTATTTAGACCGCTTTAACAGTCTGGAAACCGCAGCGTTGTTTGTCGATTTGGGCGTTTATGATGCCGCATTTTTAAGTTTACGCGATGACAGTGTGGCTGAATATCTGAAAGAGAAAGCCTATGTCTCTCAAGAGCAAATTGATGATCTGCAATGTGCACTCAATCCTTTATTTTGCACCGACAGTACTCCCAGACAAAGCTGTGTCGCCTGATCTAAAGCGCTAAATGCTTTAACATTCAAAGGCATTGCTCACAAAAAAAGGCACTTGATCAAGTGCCTTTTTCGTTGAATGCTGTATTCAGCAGATTACATTTTCTTTTCTTCAATATTCAGGGCACTGATGGCCAATACGGCCTGAGTACGGTTTTGCACATTCAGTTTGCGGAAAATGGCCGTGACATGGGCCTTGATGGTCGCTTCAGAAACATCCAGCTCATAAGCAATCTGTTTATTCAGCAAACCTTCCGCCACCATCATCAATACACGGAATTGTTGCGGTGTAAGTGACTGAATACGTTCTGCCAGTGCAGTTTCATCCGCTGCACGCGGGTCAAAATTCATGTTGGCAGGTAAATTTGGCGGTAACCAGATTTCTCCTTCCAGTACCTGACGGATCGCTTCACCAATATGGCTTGGATGCGCAGATTTCGGAATATAACCCATTGCACCATGGGCTATGGCACGTTGAATAATTGACACTTCTTCATGTGCAGACACCACAATAATCGGAATGGAGGGATATTGTGCACGAACATGCACCAAAGCCGAAAAGCCCGAAGCTCCCGGCAAATTGAGATCCAGTAAAACCAAATCTGGTTCCGGCCCATTATCTAAGCGTTCATAAAACTCATTTACTGCAGCTGTTTCCTGAATTTGCGCTTGCGGCAAGCTGTAACGAACGGCTTGAATCAAGGCATGACGAAACAGTGGATGATCATCAACGATTAAAATATTCATAAGCAGCATGAAAGATCTTGTGCACATTAAGAGCTATTCTAACCACACTAGTGCTATTAAGGATATGCAATGAATAACTTTTTTCATCTGATATGAGATTATTTTCTCAAAAATCCCCTTTTTTCAAGGTTTTTCGCAAAATCATCAAACCTAATCATATTTTGATATAAATTTTATCGGCCAATTTAAAATACTTATCAATAAGCAATATAAATATATAAATCAACGTACTAAATCATATAAAAGCACATTTTGGTGACTTTTTCCTTTATATCTCAAAATCAGATAACTTTTCTTGATTTGCTTATTTTACAGAATATGCCTGCTGTTGATTAATAAAGCTATTCCAAGATTTTATGTTTTAGGTTATCCCCAAATGTCTATTTTAAATGCACAAAAACCGTTGAATATTGTTGCTGTATCAGGCGGCTTAAACAATCCTTCTAAAACCGAGGCACTGGTACAAGCTATTATTGATGAACTCGGTGAAGCAACCCCCATTCATGTTCACTTTATCAAATTTAGTGAAATCGGTTCTTTACTGGGCGGTGCCATTTACCGTAACCAGTTGCCACAACGTGTACAGGATGATCTGGCCGCAGTTGAAGCAGCAGATGCGCTGATTGTCGGCACACCAGTTTACCGTGCTTCATTCACCGGACTTTTCAAGCACTTCTTTGACTTTGTAGAACAGACGGCACTGGTCGATGTACCGGTATTGCTGGCAGCTTCAGGGGGTAGCGAGCGTCATGCCTTGGTGCTTGAACATCAGTTGCGTCCATTGTTCAGCTTCTTCCAGGCACAAACCTTACCGATTGGTGTTTATGCAACAGACCGTGACTTTACCCCTGAATATACCATTCACAGTGAACTGCTGCGTGACCGCATTACCCTCGCAGTAGCACGTGCATTGCCAATTCTTGAATGGGCTCCTGCCAAAGGCCAGCGTGCTGAAGTGGTCAAAGAGAAATCTCAGCTAGCCAACCAGAATCTGGGTATCAACAAGCAAATTGAACAGGAAGAAGTCCTTCCTTCTGCTGCAGTGCCAAGCCTGGATGCTGCCGAAGCGCGCCTGCACAGCAAAAAAGCACCAAAGTCACAAGTCGCTTAAGAGCGCTAAAAAATTACATCCTGAGGGTATACAGAATGTCGATACAAGATAAGAACATTACATTTGCTTACTGGGTGCCAAACGTCAGTGGCGGTTTGGTGGTCAGCGATATTGAACAGCGTACGGACTGGAGTTATGACTATAACGTCCGTCTGGCGCAAGCTGCGGAAAAAAGCGGCTTTGACTATGCCTTAACCCAGATTCGTTTTACTGCCGGTTATAACGCAGAAAACCAGCATGAATCGGTTAGCTTCAGCCATGGCATCCTGGCCAAAACTGAAAAACTCAAAGTGATTGCTGCAATTTTGCCGGGTCCGTGGAAACCGGCACTGGCGGCAAAGCAATTGGCGACCATTGACCACCTGACCAATGGCCGTATTGCCATTAACGTGGTCAGTGGCTGGTTCCGCGGCGAATTTGATGCCATTGGTGAAGAATGGTCTGAACATGACCAGCGTTATGCACGTTCAGAAGAATTTATCCGTAGCCTTAAAGGTATCTGGACGCAGGATCATTTCAGTTTTGATGGTCAATACTATCAATTCAAAGATTACACCCTCAGTCCAAAACCGCTACAAAAACCGCATATTGAAATTTTTCAAGGCGGTAGCTCACGTGCAGCGCGTGATATGGCATCGCGTGTATCGGACTGGTACTTTACCAACGGCAACACAGTGGAAGAGCTGAAAAAGCAGATTGATGATATCCGTGAAAAAGCCAAGGCCAATAACCATGCCGTGAAAATTGGGGTCAATGCTTTCATTATTGCCCGTGATACTGAAGAAGAAGCCCAAGCCGTGCTGCAGGAAATTGTGGCCAAAGCCAATGTCCAGGCAGTGAAATCTTTTGCTGATGCTACCCGTGAAGCGGGTGCTGCAACAGCAGAGGGTGAAGGCAACTGGGCAAAATCGACCTTTGAAGATTTGGTGCAGTATAACGATGGCTTTAAGACCAATTTAATTGGTACGCCGCAGCAAATTGCAGAACGTATTGTTGAACTGAAAGCAGTCGGTGTGGACTTGATTTTGTCTGGCTTCTTGCATTTCATTGAAGAAGTGGAATATTTCGGACAAAAAGTATTGCCATTGGTTCGTGAACTGGAAGCGCAACAGCTATCCGTTGTGACCGCCAAGTCCGCTTAAGCTGAATGATTAAGCGACAGTTGATGGGCTAAAAAACAAGAATCAAAGGCATCTCCAATCTTCCCTCAAGACTCGGCTTGAGGGATTTTTTTGCTTATGCAGCAGAGCTACCTTCGCTCAAACCGAACGCAATAACCAATCGGCAACCAGAAAAAACAAGAACAGCATGGTGACTGCCGCAACAAAATTTTAAAGTAAGGCGATAGCGGCAAAAAATAAGCTGGAAATAAAGATGTCTGCTCAATTCTTACTGCCCCTTGCGGGCGCTGCCATTGTACTGGCATTAAGCGGATGTGCCTCGTCATCCAGGTCTCCAATCTTAGACAGTTATGGTCCATACCCTCATCTGCCTGAACCCCAATCCAGTCTGTTTCCTACAGTGAATATCGCACCAGCCAAAGGCTGGCCTGCCGGTACCATGCCCACCCCGGCTCCAGGTTTGAAAGTTCAGGCCTTTGCCAAAGAACTGCAACATCCGCGCTGGCTGTATGTATTGCCAAATGGCGATGTGCTGGTGGCTGAAACCGATGCACCACCCAAACCAGATGACAGTAAAGGCTTTAGGGGCAAAATCATGCAACTGCTGATGAAACGTGCCGGATCATCGCATCCGAGTGCCAACCGTATTAGCCTGCTGCGTGATCGTAATGGCGATGGTGTCGCTGATCAAAAAACCATATTTCTACAAAATCTGAACTCTCCGTTTGGTATGGCGCTGGTCGGCAATACGCTGTACGTAGCCAATACGGATGCTTTAATGCGCTTTCCTTATCAAAAAGGTGCAACTCAAATTACCGCAAGCGGCAGCAAAGTACTGGATTTACCCGGTGGCCCGCTCAATCATCATTGGACCAAAAACGTCATTGCCAACCCTGCGGGCAGCAAACTCTATATTACCGTAGGTTCAAACAGTAACGTGGCAGAAAATGGCCTAGACCAGGAAACTGGTCGGGCATTAATTATGGAATTTAATATTGCCAGCGGCAAAGCACGGCCCTTTGCCACAGGTCTACGCAACCCCAATGGGATGGACTGGCAACCACAGAGTGGCATGTTATGGACGGTGGTGAATGAGCGCGATGAAATTGGCAATGACCTGGTGCCCGATTATCTGACTTCAGTGCAAGATGGGGCTTTTTATGGCTGGCCCTATAGTTATTATGGCCAACATGTAGACACGCGGGTGAAACCTCAAAACCCTGAACTGGTCGCACGTGCGATTAAACCGGATTATGCTCTGGGTAACCATACGGCTTCCTTAAGCCTGACATTTTATACGGCTCAATTAATGCCGCAATATCGCAGTGGTGCGCTGATTGGTCAGCATGGCTCATGGAACCGTAAACCGCATAGCGGCTATAAGGTTATTTTTGTGCCCTTTCAAAATGGCCAACCTTCGGGTATGCCTCAAGATGTATTAAGTGGTTTTTTAAATGATCAAGGTGAGGCACTTGGACGACCGGTTGGCGTAGCAGTTGATCGTTTCGGAGCGATATTGGTCACTGATGATGTGGGCAATATGATTTGGCGTGTATCACCCATCGGGACAATGATGGATAACCGGCCAGTCAATAAAACGATTAGCCCTGCTTCTGCGAGTCAACAGCCTATAAGTTCACCACCTACCGTAGAACAGGCAGCAAAGTAATTGTGGCTGAATAAAATGATATAAAAAAAGCCCGACATCCTGTCGGGCTTTTTCGTATGGGGTAGTTAAGCATGACTCCTGTCTTGCTTCACAATCCTGGTGTATGAACGTTTTATTGTTGTTTTATGTTCCGGAACATCCTGTTCCTGTATGAATTCATCATAGGAAAAAAACTCGGCTGCGCCCATCCGCAAAATCCTTAAATTGATGTGCGCCAAAGCGTACAAAAACGGACATTTTTTCATCCATAAAATATGGGCATTCTTTTTGTCCCGGAAGAATTAATAACCCACCAAAAATTATAAAATTGAATTTTTATTGATCAACTTTATTGACAGAACATTACAGATGCGGCTAAAAAACACACGAGTTGTTAAAACGTGTGTTTTTTGATCTCTTGGGTTTGGGATTTATGGATTTATGGATTTATGGATTTAAGTGTTTGACAAACAATAATATTTTAAAAATCGTTTCGTATAACGACCATTATGTTAGATATAGCTAAACTGATTTTGCATGTTACGAAGAATATCTTTAATAAAGTTAATTATATCAATATCTTATAATTATAAGAATGTATCATAAAAATTAATTTAGCTATAGAGGTCATTTGGAAAAGCTATCTAATAATTAAAATGAAGAACATTCCTGTAAAAATGGTTCCAATTATGAAATATATCAAAGGCACAAAATATCTTTGATACCAATGTGGGCTTTTCCCTTCACTGTCTATAAGACATCTTTCATTCCAAGTTGGTATAAGAAATATTAAAGCACAAGATATGAAAACAACTATTTTATTAAAACTAGATAAATCATTAATATAGTTTAAACCACTGTGTCTTTGAGCGAGCAGAAAGAACATAATTATTGGATAGAGTAGGAATCCAAGTAAGAGCCCCAACCACGTTAATGCATTATTACTCACAAAAAAACTCACTAAATTTTAGTTTTTCTAAAATTAACATAATACACCTTATACGAAATTGAAATTTATTTTTTATAAATCAATAATTTAAGTAAAATTAAAAAAGCCTAATCTTCACAAATTAGGCTTTTTTAAGTGATTTTTCACGTTCCACGCTCTTAATTCATTTTTTAAATCTAGAAGTAAAAAGGCTCCATTTCGTAAAATGGCATTTTCTTATTTCATTATGAATAAAAACTCGGATCAGGAACTTTAGCCGTTAACACCCACTCCCCAATTTCCTGATATTTATAATCCACCGGGTCATGCAAAGTTTGGGTACGCACATTACGCCAGAAACGATCTAGATTTAATTGGGCTGTGGTGGCACGTGCACCCATCACCTGAAAAATATTTTGTGTGATATACAACGAGGTATTGGTCGCCGCAATTTTGGCAGTCGCAATTGCAATAGACACTTCACCGCGCTGTTCAGCAGTGAGGTCATTGCCTAGATCCCATGCCGTCTGTAAGCTCTGAACCGCTTTAGCTGCCAGTAAACGTACCCCTTCCAGCTGCACATAAAACTCGGCAAAGTGTTTTTGCGTAAACGGGTCATTCACGGCATTTTCAGCCAAAGATTTGGACCAGGCTTTTTGGCTCTGTACGGTTTGTCTGGCAGTTGCAAAAGCCCCTTCTGCTACGCCTAAAAACAGGTGCACAAAAATCAGTTGCGCAATCAGCGGACGTAGGCTCGAATACGGCGTACTGAGTGGTCCCGGATTGAGCAATAACTCATCTTTTTGGATTTTGACCTGCTCAAAATGACTGGTACCGCTGTCAGTCTGGCGTTGTCCCATATTGTTCCAGTCACCTAAGAAGCTCACCCCTTCTCGGGCTGTCGGAATCACACCTATCAGCAATTTACCTTCATCATTATAAGCTGAGCATAGCAAGATGTCAGAATCGATCGAACCTGAACAGAAGCTTTTGTCACCATGAAATAGATATTCATTTTCAGACACTTGGGTTGCAATCGTTCGTCGGTCTAATGGATTTAAAGTATTGCCCCAAAACAGGTTTTCTTGTGCGGTTTGCTCAAACCATTTGCCATACTGTTCAGGCTGTGAAAACAGTTGCACCGTCGCAATCAGTAAATGATGAAAACCATAAACATGTGCCAGTGAACTATCGACCTGGGCAATGACCTGAATAGTCTGAAATACCGTTTTCCAGCCTGCACCCTGTCCGCCATATTGGGTTGGAATGGCAAGTCCCAGCAAACCACTTTGACGGATTAAATCACGCTCCTGTTTTGGGTTACCGCCCTGTTTATCACGTTCCGCAGCCGTGGTTGCAAACTGTTCCGCCAGTTGTTGAGCGATGTGTAATGGATTTGACGTTAAAAGCGGGGATGAAACATTCATAATATGATCTGATTATTGCTATATTTTTAGCTTAGCAGATGATGTTTTGCTGCTTTATCTGAATGCCTGCTGTGCTTATACATAAAATAAAAATACCGCCTCATTTTCAGGCGGTATTTTTATAAATGACTTATTTATCGGGATAGACCGTTGCAATCAGATTGTCCACCACCTGTGGGTCGGCCAGGGTTGAAGTATCTCCTAAAGTGTCCAGTTCATTGGCGGCAATTTTTCTTAATATACGGCGCATGATTTTACCGGAACGGGTTTTCGGTAAAGCTGGTGCCCAATACAAGGCATCCGGTGTAGCTACGGGTCCCAAAACCTTACGCACCCAGTTGATCAGTTCATTACGCAGCTCTTCGGATTCCTCAAAATTTGCCTGTAAGGTGACGAATGCACAAATACCCTGACCCTTAATATCATGCGGCATACCGACCACCGCCGCTTCAGCCACATGTTCATGTGCCACCAAAGCACTTTCCACTTCTGCCGTACCCAAACGGTGGCCAGAAACATTCAGTACGTCATCGACGCGTCCGGTAATCCAGTAATAGCCATCCTTGTCACGGCGGGCACCATCTCCAGTGAAATACGTCCCCGGATAAGTCGAGAAATAGGCTTCGATAAAACGTTCAGGATCACCCCAAATGGTACGCATCTGACCCGGCCAGGAATCCTTGATGATCAGGTTGCCTTCGGCTTCACCTTGAAGTTCCTTGCCTTCAGCATCAACGATGGCGGGTTGTATGCCGAACAAGGGTCGGGTTGCAGAACCCGGTTTTAAATCGGTTGCACCCGGCAAAGGTGAAATCAGGATTCCGCCAGTCTCGGTTTGCCACCAGGTATCGACAATTGGACAACGGCTTTCACCGACCACGGTGTAATACCAGTTCCAGGCTTCCGGGTTAATCGGCTCACCCACCGAACCGATCAGACGCAAGCTGCTGCGGTCACTTTCCCGAACAAAGGCATCGCCTTCGCGCATCATGGCACGAATCGCCGTGGGTGCGGTATAGAGGATGGAAACATTGTGCTTATCGACAATATGACCGGTACGCGCCCAGGTTGGATATTGCGGTACGCCTTCAAACATCACCGTGGTGGTGCCATTGGAAAGTGGGCCATAGATCACATAGGAATGCCCGGTAATCCAGCCCACATCCGCAGTACACCAAAACACATCATCCTGCTTGATATCGAACACTTCGCGGAAAGTGGAATTCACATACGTCAGGTAACCACCGGTCGTATGCAACACTCCTTTAGGCTTGCCAGTTGAACCCGAGGTATACAGAATGAATAGCGGATCTTCGGCATTCATCGGTTCAGGCGGGCAGATTTCATTCACCGACATGATTTCCATGTGATACCACAGATCACGCCCTGGCTGCATTTCAATCGGGTTGCCAGTACGGTGTACCACAATCACATGTTCAACCGATTCAGTCCCGGCAATTTTCAAGGCTTCATCAACATTGGCTTTAAGCAGAATCGGCTTGCCGCCGCGCATTCCGGAATCGGCGGTAATCACCATTTTGGCCTGGCTGTCTTCAATCCGGCTGGCCAGAGAATCCGGTGAAAAGCCGCCAAACACCACACAATGTACCGCACCAATCCGGGCGCAGGCCAGCATCGCAATCGCGGCTTCCGAGACCATTGGCATATACAGCACCACCCGGTCGCCTTTTTTAATCCCGTTCTTTTTCAGGACATTGGCAAAACGGCAGGTCTCATCATAAAGTTCGTTAAAGGAAATAATCTTGTGACGGGACGGGTGATCCCCCTCCCAGATAATGGCCGGTTTATACGGATGTTCTTTAAGATGTCGATCTAGACAGTTGGCACTGAGGTTTAGCTGGCCATCAGCAAACCATTCAATTTTGAAATTGTCCTTGTCGAAACTGGTATTTTTGACCTGGGTAAACGGTTTAATCCAGTCCAGCTTGCTGGCCTGTTCAGCCCAATATTCATCAGGCTGCTCGATGGATTTCTGATAACGCTCGAAATATTCAGACTCATTGGTGCGAGCGGTTTTTTTAAATTCTTCTGGTACAGGATAGATTTCATTCATTGCTTACTTCCTTGATCTTATTCATCTCATCACGAGATGTTATGCCGCGTTATTGCTTTATTTATTGACTGCGTATTTACAGTATGGCGATTATTTTTCAACCGCTTCAATCATGCTTTGGTCGTAGTTTATTTATACAATTTAAAACACAGACCTCTCATCATATTCAACAAAAAAATATAGTTTTATGAGTATCTGACCTGTTCTTTTAATCTTATAATTTAAGCATAAAACGTACTGTTAACTTTACAAAATACAATATTTTTCTTCTCTGAATTTTATTTGGAAAACGCGTATGAACCCGCACGACGACTCCTCCTTTTTTTCACGCGCCCAACCGGCCAGGTCAGATAATCCACTCTCTCCAGAAGGTCGTTTTGGTCGTCTGAGTTCAATTGGCTGGTATGGGTTTGTGCATCTGATTGCTTTCTTTGCCACCTTTGCTCTTAGCCTGACCATGGGTATCTTTAACTTTCATACCCTGTCGATGGACAATCAGTTCATCAATACCCTGACAGGAATCGCCGGACTCGGTTTCGTAGCCATTCTGGTGCTGTATATCTATTTTCTGATCGTGATTAGCATACGCCGTTTGCATGATCTGAACCGTAGTGGCTGGCTGACCCTGCTGTTTCTGCTGCCACTGGTGAATATTTTTATGGGGCTGTATTTGCTTTTGGGTTCAGGGACTAAAGGCAGCAATAAATATGGACTGCCGCGTGAAACACTGGTCTGGGAAAAAATATTGGCCTGGTTGATGATTATCCTCGCAGTTCTGAGCTTTCTGGCTTCAGGCAGCATGGTGTCTTATATGTTCGGTACCGGCGAACTGGAAGTACCGCCACAGGTCATTCAAAAAGGTACACAATATTTCTAAAGTTGACTGACAATTTTTGACAAAACGGCAGTGAATACGATGTACGGTTGGTTAAATTTTTGTTCAGTTTCAGGCAAAATGTCCGGCAATGATCATCATCCGGAAAACTTGTGGCTGAAAAACAAAACGCCTTAAATGAGGTAACTCAGGACACCTCTCAACTTTTGCAAGAAGCAACAGAAAAGACAGCGCAAACTGTCATTGAACATACAGCAAAATACAATGATGCCTATTCCACCATCGACAAATTTGTTGATGCCTTTTGGGAACGCCTGCCTTATTTATGTATCGCGTTGGTGGTCTTCAGCATTTTCTGGTTGCTGTCAAAACTGTTTAAGCTCTTTGTCCGTAAAGCACTCACTGACCGTAGTTACACCAAACAAAACCTGGTACTGGTGCTAAACCGTGTCGGCAGCTCAGCCATCATCTTTATCGGATTTTTAATTGCCATGGTCATTGCCATTCCAGGTTTTACCCCGGGTCAGCTGATGAGTGCTCTGGGGATTGGTTCTGTTGCCATCGGTTTCGCGTTCAAGGACATTTTCCAGAACCTGCTCTCTGGCATCTTAATCCTGCTGGGTGAACCGTTCAAAATTGGCGATGACATTATTGTTTCGGGCATGGAAGGAACGGTTGAGGATATCCAGATTCGTGCAACCTACTTACGTTCTCCCGATGGCCGCCGCATCGTGATTCCCAATGCGACAGTATATACCAGTGCCGTGACTGTAAACACGGCCTATCAACGGCGTCGTTGTGAATTTGTGGTGGGGATTGGTTATGAAGATGATGTACAAAAAGCCAAGAGCATTATCTTAAGCATTTTAGATAAAGACCCGACCATTTTGAGCCAGCCTGGATTTGCAGTAAACGTCAATGCACTTGCAGACTTCTCGATTAACCTGAATGTACGTTGGTGGGTCGATACTACAGAAACCACCACTGCAGGTTCAATCAGCGAAGTTCAGGAACGCGTGATTAAAGCCTTTGCTGAACATGAAATTTCGATTCCTTATCCGGTACAGGAAGTCAAAATCTATCGTGGCAATGACACGACAGAACTCGCTGAATCAGCACGTGCTAAATAAGCGGCCCAATACGTAAGGAATTACCGTTTCGGTCCGAATAATACGGTTGCCCAGGCTGACTGCCTTGCAGCCGTTTTTTATGAGTAAATCAATTTCATAAGGGATAAAACCTCCCTCTGGGCCAATTACGATGGTACAGGGATGATCAATGGCAACAGGCATGGGTTGCTCTACATAAGGATGGGCCACATAAGCAGGACATTCTGCCGTAATTAAACCGGGCAGCACATCTTCAACAAAAGGTTTAAGGCGTTTATGGATTTCAATTTGCGGTGCAACCGTATCCCCCGCCTGTTCCAGACCCAGTGTGACATAATGATCCAGCTGCTGTAGAAATGGGGTTTGCCAATAGCTTTTATCCACCCGATAGCTATGCAGCAAAATCATTTTTTCCACCCCTAACGTCACGCTATCCATAATCAGGCGGCGCAGCACTTTCGGACGTGGCATGGCGACAATTAAAGTTACTGGCAACTTGGCTGGAACAACTTCTTCTTTGAGCGGTTTTAATTTTATAGCGTGTTCGGTCACTTCTACAATTTCGGTGAGATAGCGTTTCCCCTCACGAATACCCACCTTGAGCGTATCACCTACAGTAATCTCTAGATGTTGCTGTAGATGCTCTAACTGACGTTTGCTGGTAATGGACCAGTATTCAGATTCAGTTTGGCGTGGGTCAAGGAGGACAATATTCATAATCTTCTGCTAAAGAATCATTCAACATATTAGGATACGCGGAAGGCGACAGGGATGTCGCCCGCTGATCTGTACAGCATGGATGCTGTATCAGATCAGCAAAGGATTTTTGCTACTTTTGATCCCTCAAAAGTAGAGATTACCTACGAATCAACATTTAAACTTTTCTGTCAAAATGAGGCCGTATGGTGCATTTGAAATATTTAAATATACTGATCAATCACCGCAATATGTTTGGCTAAAGAACCCTTGTTCTGCAACATAATTTTCTGCGCATGCTGGTTCAGCTGGTCTGCGGTCACGCGATCATTTAACAATTCAATTAAAACCTGCGCGGCCTGCTCTGCATCTTCCACGATTTTCACACCGTTTACAGCAACAAATTCATCGACAATGCTCTGGAAGTTAAAATAATTTTTACCCAAAACCGTCGCTACATTTAAGGCAATCGGCTCCAGAATATTATGCCCGCCACCCGGTTCATTCAGCGAGCCGCCGACAAAGCAGGCTTGGCTAAGTGCATACCACAGCCACATTTCCCCCATCGAATCGGCTAAATAAACTTGGGTATCTAACTGAATAGCTTCCCCTGCACTGCGACGACTGGTTTTTAGATTCAGATTTTGTGCAAGCTGAAACACTTCATCAAAGCGTTCCGGATGACGGGGCACCACAATGACCAGCAGTTCTGGATGTTGTGCCAGATAAGGCTTGAAAGCCGTTAACAGTTTTTGTTCCTCAGGCGCATGAGTACTGGCAAGGGTGATTATTTTCCGTGCCGATAAATTCCAGTCCTGCTGCAATTGCTGTGCCTGTTGAATAAAGCTTTGTGGCGCATGAATATCAAATTTAATGCTGCCCAATACCTGACTTTTATTTACTGCCATACCTAAATTACGGTAACGATCTAAAGTCGCCTGATCTTGAGCCAGCAAACGTTCCAAACCCTTCAACATGCCTTGAGTCAGTCCTTGAACCTTGGCATAGCCTTTGGCCGATTTTTCCGAAAGCCGGGCATTCATCAGTAAACATGGCACTTTAAATTGCTGTGCCTGATCGATTAAATTCGGCCAGATTTCAGTTTCCACCAAAACCAAGAGCTTCGGCTGATATTTTTGATAAAATGCATGAACTAATTTTTTCTGATCGGCAGGCAAATACACGGCCTGAAACAAATGTTCATAAGGTGCTTTTAGAAATAGTGACTTGGCCCGAGCCTGACCCGTCTTGGTGGTATTGGTGACCAGTACCGGATGGCCGAGTTTGAGATAATGTTCAATTAAAGGCTGGGCTGCGTTGGTTTCTCCAACCGACACCACATGAAACCAGAAAGCATGCAGGTTTTTCGGCTGTTGAAATGGACCAAAGCGCTCAAGACATTCTTGTTGCAATTGCTCCGTAGTCAGCGCACGTTTTTTAATCTGCCATTTATACAATGGCTTAATTAGAGTAAGTGCCGCGTTGTACCAAAAAGGAGTAGCCAAACAAGTTGCCTCAAATCATGTTCAATCGGCAAAATATAACAGAGCAGCCTTCACATGTTAATGAATTCTGCTCTGTGACCTCATTTATTCTGTTTTATGGAAGTAGCTGCTTAACTTTCAGCAAGCTGTTTATTCAGGAATGGATAGTCAATATAGCCTTCTGCCACATCGGTTCCAATCATGTTTTCCAGTTTCAATTCATTTAGTGGTTCATCTTCCACCAAACGCTCAAACAGGTCTGGATTGGCAATATAAGCCTTACCAAAAGACACTGCTTCCGCTTTACCTGATGCCAGCAGCTCAAGCGCATCTTCACGGCTTAAACGCATATTGGCAATATACGGCACACCGTTAGAACGTGCTTTCATGTCCAGACTGATGCTGTCATCGGCCAGATATTCACGGGTAAAGAAAAAGGCAATTTGACGTTTACCCAATTCTTGCATGACATAACCAAAGGTTTCTTTAGGATTGGCATCCCCCATATCATGCTCATCGCCACGCGGTGCCAGATGTACACCGACACGACCTGCGCCCCACACTTCAATCAGTGCATCCACCACTTCTAATAAGAAGCGGGCACGGTTTTCAGCAGAACCACCGTAAATATCTTCACGTTGATTGGTTTTGCTTTGTAAAAATTGGTCAATCAGATAACCGTTGGCGGCATGCAGTTCCACCCCATCAAAACCAGCAGCTTTGGCACGAATGGCCGCCTGTTTGTATTGTTCGGTAATGGCATGGATTTCCGAGATTTCCAGGGCACGTGGCACCACATATTCACGTTTTGGACGCAGCAGGCTGACATAGCCAGCTTGCTTCACATTACTGGCTGAAACTGGTGTTTCACCTTTTAACAGGTCAGGATGGGAGACACGTCCCACATGCCACAACTGTGCTACGATCAAACCACCTTTACCATGCACTGCATTGGTAACCAGTTTCCAGCCTTCTACCTGCTCATCAGTAAACAGACCCGGGGTTTTTTCATAACCGTTGGCTTCTTCTGAAATCACTGTCGCTTCGGAGATGATTAAACCTGCGCTAGCACGCTGTGCATAGTATTCCGCCATCATGGCCGTTGGAACACGGTCTGCGGTAGCACGGCTACGTGTCAGTGGTGCCATCACCACACGGTTTTTAAGTTTGAGTTCACCAAATTGAATTGGGGTAGAAAAATCTGTCATCAAGCCATCCTCTTACAGCTGGCCTAGACTGATTAAAGTCTAAAGCGCATGCTGTAAATGTTGTAAAAATTCCTGAATCAGTGCTTCATTACGAGAGAAATAAGACCATTGCCCATATTTGGTCACCTGAATCAGCCCTGCCTGTTGCAACACCGATAAGTGATTGGACATGGTGGATTGGGAAATATCCGCGATTTTTTCCATCTGCCCTGCACATACACCACGACTGAAATCACTGCCACATTCTTCAGTGGCAATGAAACGTTCAGGTTCTTTTAAACATTGCAGAATCTGACGTCGAATCGGGTTGGCTAAGGCTTTATAAATCGCTTCTGTGTCCATCTCATTTCACTCATGTTCATGATCAGCACTTTCGCAAAAATCATTATATCGAATTTATGCGATATTAATATCGAAAATTATCGATATTATGAGTCATTTTGTAAATTGCTGTCATTTTATCCAAATCCAGATCATTCTAGCATTGTCTGGTCAGGGGCATTCATCCTGCTGATCGACAAATGTTAAAGCTAAAAAAGCAGAGGACCCGCCTCTGCTTTTCCACGCAATAAACTTATAGACCCTGTTTCAGGCTGGCTTCAATAAATTTATCCAGATCACCATCCAGTACTGCACCAGTATTCGAGGTTTCTACACTGGTACGCAAGTCTTTAATACGCGAGTCATCTAGTACGTATGAACGAATCTGGCTGCCCCAGCCGATATCAGATTTGGTATCTTCCAGCGCCTGCGCCGCTTCATTACGTTTGCTCATCTCTAATTCATAGAGTTTGGCACGTAACTGTTTCCAGGCATGGTCACGGTTGGCATGTTGTGAACGCTGGTTCTGACAGGCCACTACAATACCGGTTGGTGCATGGGTTAAACGTACCGCAGAGTCGGTTTTGTTAATGTGCTGACCACCAGCACCGGATGCACGATAAGTATCGGTACGCACGTCTGCCGGGTTAATATCAATTTCAATGTTGTCATCCACTTCTGGCGATACAAACACGGCAGAGAAAGAAGTATGACGACGGTTACCCGAGTCAAATGGCGATTTACGCACTAAACGGTGTACACCGGATTCAGTACGCAACCAGCCATAGGCATACTCGCCTTCTACACGAATGGTCGCCGATTTAATTCCGGCAACATCACCGTCAGATTCTTCCATCACTTCAGCTTTAAAGCCATGACGTTCAATCCAGCGCAAGTACATACGAAGCAGCATTGAAGCCCAGTCCTGTGCTTCCGTACCGCCAGAACCGGCCTGAATCTCCACGTAACATGGATTCGGGTCCATCGGGTTACTGAACATACGGCGGAATTCAAGTTTTGCCAGTTCTGCTTCTGCAACATCAAGTTCAGCCTGAACATCCTCAAGCATGGCTTCTTCATCCGCTTCTACAGCAAGGTCAAGCATGGCTTGGGCATCTTCAAGCTGAGTAGCTAAACCATCCAGTACATTCAGTACATTCTCAAGCTCGCCTTTTTCTTTGGCCAGAGCTTGGGCACGGCTTTGGTCATTCCAGATCGCAGGATCTTCCAGTTCACGCAGAACCTCTTCTAAACGTTCCTTTTTCAGATCGTAGTCAAAGATACCCCCGTAATGTCAGACCACGGTCGTTTAAGTCTTTTAATTGGTTTAGATAAGGATTAATTTCCACGTGAATTACTCTCAATCAGAATATTAGGCTTAAATAGCCGTCAATTATAACACAGAGCATCGATGCAGTTTTAGAGGGCTTTAATTCAATAACAATTGAGCAAATAATGCATAAAAACAGCTTATAAAAAACACTTAATCAGGAGAGCATTTTTAAGATTCAAATCATTTTTATGTTACAAAATACTAGGTTTTTTATGTAAAAAACGTCTAAATTCATAAAACCTCCACAATTTTAATAAAACAAAACATTTTAATATTTTGATAATTTTCAAATATTTAATAAATATAAATTACACAATATTACCTTAGAAACATTTCTGTAACCTTAGGTGGATTGACCTAGTTTTGTTTTGCTCTAGACTAAAAGTTGTAACAAAAAATGTATTATTTTTAACCGAAATTTGAGGGGTAGTATCCATGAAAAAATTAGCCATTGCTTCAGCACTTCTTTCTGCTCTAGCATTCACAGGTACAGCCAATGCCTACCAGGCCGAAGTCGGTGCAGCAGCAGCTTATATTGATCCAGACAACGGCAGTTCAGGTAGTGCCTTCGGTATAGATGGTACTTATTACTTTAACCCCGTACAAACTCGTAATGCGCCACTTGCAGAAGCGGCATTCCTTGACCGTGCCAGCAACGTCAATGCACACGCCACATTTGCCGATCGTGGCGATGTAGATGACAACACTTATGGTGTGGGTGCTGAAGTTTATGTTCCAAACTCAGATTTCTATCTGGGCGGTGATGTAAGCCGTAACAACACTGAACACCGTGATGTATTGGGTCAAAAATATGACTTCGATACCACTTATTATTCTGCTGAAGTCGGTTATCTTCCAGCACCAGGCTTATTAATTGCCGCTGGTGTAAAAGGATATGACAACGACAATGATGATGGTGTAGACCCTACAGTTCGTGCCAAATACGTGACCCAGCTGAGTAATGGTAAAGACATCAATCTTGAAGCAGGTGCATCATTTGGTGATCTAGACGAGTTCAATCTTGCTGCCGATTACTTCATTGATAAATCATTAAGTGTTGGTGCGGATTACTACAACAACGACTTAACTGATCAAAATGAATTTGGCATTAATGCGCGTAAATTCTTTAACCAACAAGTCAGCCTTGAAGGTCGAGTTGGTTTCGGTGAAGTTGGTAATAACGACTACAACTCATTTGGTGTAGCTGCCAAATACCGCTTCTAAGCATTTCTTCACCAGTTTTCATAAATGGCCCATCTTCGGATGGGCTATTTTTTGCCCTCAAATTAAGCATTTAGGTAGAAAATACAGATTGACTGTGCGATTATTTAATATACAATTCGTTACAATTGTAATATAAAAATCATATTTTATAATAAAGAGAGAAATCTAAATGCTTAAAAAAATTGCTCTTTACAGCACTTCTTGCTGGTCTGGGAACTGCTCACGCTTACCAAGCTGAAATTAATGGGAGCTATGAAAATACCGATATCGATGACAGCGGAGATCTCGATACATTTGCGATCAGTGGCAAATATTATCTAAATGGTGTAAATGCTAAAAATGGTCCACTTGCAGAAGCAGCTTTTTTAAGCAAAGCAAGCAATATCGGTCTTGGCTATGCCAATGCCCGTACTGATGATGATTTTGCCGACTTAGAAATCGACACTGTAGGTATTAATGGTGAATTCTTTATCCCTAACTCACAGTTTTATGTTTCTGGAAGCTTAAATCGTGCTGAAGTGACTGTTGAAAGTGAATTTGTTAAAGTATCTGATAACAATACAGGTTATGCAATTGAAGCAGGTTACCTACCAGTTAACGGCTTACTGTTAGCTGCAGGTATTTCTAAAGAAAACATTGATCCGGTATATGTTTCAAAAAATGGTTTCATAGACACTTTTACCAATCTAGCCTCTGTAGCAGATGAGACTGCTGTGACTTTGCGCGCAAAATACGTCACTCAAATTGGCAATCATTTTACCAATTTTGAGGGAGCAACATATTTTGGAGATGAAACTGCATATCGTCTAGGTGCAGACCTTTACCTCGATCCTACACTTAGTGTTGGTATTTCCTTCGCTGACTCAACGATTGAAGATTCAGATACCATTTTCAGTATTCGTGGTCAGAAATTCTTTACTCCAGTCATTGCTGCAGGTATGAATTACACGACTACTGATGGTGCAGACTCTTTTGGAATCAACGGTACTTTCCGCTTCTAGGTTTTAAGATCAACAAAAAAACCGCTCAATTGAGCGGTTTTTTTATTGTTCCAAATGGATCACGCGCAGCTGTAAACTGACGTTGCCATTGAATTCATTTTTATCAATTTCATAGACCAGTCGTACACTGCCCTGCATGGCATCAAATTCAAACTTGTTTCGTGCATTAAAGGCGATGGCTTCCACAATTTGACCATCTTGCAAAGCCAGACGCAGCTTTAAATGCATTTCTTTCAGCCAGCGATAATCCAGAACCTTAAATATCCCTTCAAAAATCGGCGATGGAAACTTTTGCCCCCAGGGGGTTAAATTTTGCAGAAAATCGACTGTTTCAATGTGAAAATGTTCTGTCGGTAATTCACCATCAGTCCATAAAGTGGCCTGAAACAGTGACTCATCCATATTTGAAATTAAAGCCTCAAAGACCTGCTTAAATTCATCAAAATGCTGTTTCTGAATGGTCAAACCGGCAGCGGCGGCATGTCCGCCAAAATGGCTGACCAAATGGGGATGCTGCTCGGCAATCATTTCAATCGCATCGCGTATATGTACGCCCTCTATAGAACGGGCAGAGCCTTTAATATATATACCATCTTCATCGGAGGCAAAAACAATACTGGGGCGATGAAACTGTTCTTTTAAGCGACCGGCCACAATCCCAATCACGCCCTGATGCCAATGTGGCTCAAACAGAATGAGCGCAGCGGGTAAATGCTCTTGGTCCAGCTCCAGCTGAGTAAGCTCAGACAAAGCTTCCTGCTTCATCTGGCTCTCGACCTGACGACGCTCAGTGTTCAATTGATTTAATTGTTGTGCCAAGGGATAAGCGGTTTGCAGATCGGCAGCCAGCAGACATTCAATGCCAATGTCCATGGTTTCCATGCGTCCAGCCGCATTGATACGTGGACCTAATACAAAACCCAAATCTTGAGCCTTTAAAGAAGCTGGATCACGTCCGGCAATATCCAGCAATGCGCTAATTCCCGCACGACACTGATTTTGCCGCATGCGCTTGACCCCGGCATCGACCAGAATACGGTTGTTATAATCCAGGCTAGCCACATCGGCATAAGTGCCTAAAGCTACCAGATCGAGATATTGGACCACTTTTGAGGTCGATTTTCCTAATTGGCTGCGATAACTGGACAAATTGGCGAGCAGGTAAAACGCCACCCCGACACCAGCCAAAGCCTTGCTGGGGAATTCACAGCCCAACTGGTTCGGATTGACCACAGCTTCCGCTTTAGGCGTTTCTTTGGTAGTCAGATGGTGATCGGTAATAATCACCTGCATGCCATGTGCCTGCGCCTGTTCCACCCCGGCATGGCTGGAAATACCATTATCTACCGTAACCAGTAAATCTGGCTGAAAAGTGCTAAAAGCCAGATCGGCAATTGCAGGCGTCAGTCCATAACCATATTTAAAACGGTCCGGCACCAGATATGAAACATTTGCACCCATATCCCGCAGCGCTAAAATCATCAATGCCGTGCTGGTAGCACCATCGGCATCATAATCTCCCACAATGACGATTTTCTTTTGCTGATCAATAGCTAAGTCAATCAGCTGAATCGCTTGCTCTAAACCCTTCATGGTCGGCGCTAAAAGATGCTTCAATTTCAGTTCAAGTTCTTGTTCCGATTGCACACCACGGCGCGCTAAAATTTGCGCAATAAACGGCGACACGCCCTGAAAGTTTTCTGGGCGTGTAATGAACGGTCTTTGCTGAATCAGTGTTTTTGGCATTAAGGCATGAGTCGTTGTAAGTTCCACTTACCGTCGATTCTTTCATAACACAAGCGGTCATGTAAACGGTTAGGACGACCTTGCCAAAATTCATAATAATCCGGTTGCAGGCGATAGCCGCCCCAGAATTCAGGTTTTGCCAATTCTGCTTTATCGCTCACCTGATCTTGCAAAATCTGAAAACGAGTCTGTAGTTCCTCACGACTGACAATCACACCACTTTGTGGCGTACTGATATGCGCTGCAATCTGGCTGTCTCGCGGGCGTTTATGATAATAATCTGTTGATTCCTCTAAAGAGATTTTTTCAACGCGGCCGCCGACACGAATTTGGCGTTCTTGCTCAGGCCAATAAAACAACAGTTCGGCATAGGGATTGTCTGCCAAATCCAGGCCTTTTTGACTGTCGTAATTGGTATAAAAATCATAGCCTGCTTCAGTCGCACCACGTAATAATAGGGTACGCACATGCGGACGGCCTTGTGCACTCGCAGTTGCGAGCGACATGGCATAGGGTTCATGCAGTTGTGCTTCTAAAGCATGGTTAAACCAATTCAAGAATTGCTCATGCGGATTTTCAGCCACATGAGTTTCGTGTAATTCCCCTTTCTGGTAACTCAAGCGCAGTTCGCTCAAGTCTTTAATCAGATCACTCATATTGTTCCCTTATACTGCGTTAGAACGTACACTGTCTGCAAGCTGATTGGCCAAAGCCGTGACTTCTTGCAGATCATCCCCTTCAACCATCACCCGAATGACCGGTTCCGTTCCTGACTTACGAATCAGTAAACGACCACGGCCTTTTAATTGTGCTGCAGCCCGATCAAATTCAGCCACCAATGCAGGCACAGCATACGGGTCAAACATTTGTTGCAAACGTACATTTACCAAGACATTTGGCAATAAATGGAAACCTTCAACCAGTTCATGTAAGGCTTTCTTCTGTTCGACCATGACAGTCAATACCTGCAAGGCAGCTATAATGGCATCACCTGTCGTACTCTTGTCTAAAGTCAGAATATGGCCTGATGGTTCACCACCAATGACCCAACCTTTTTCGTCCAAGGCTTGTAACACATAACGGTCACCCACGCTGGCACGGACAAATGGAACCTGGGCTTTTTCCAAAGCCAATTCAAGTGCCATATTGCTCATGACCGTACCGACAATGCCTGCCGGCTTGTTCTTGCCCTGAGTAGCCAAAATGTACAGGATATGATCACCAGTAATTTGCTGACCGTTTTTATCCACCATAATCACGCGGTCTGCATCGCCATCAAAGGCAATACCCAAATCTGCCTGATGTTCAAGCACGGCTTTTTGCAGGTTTTCCGGATGGGTCGAACCACAGTCCTGATTGATGTTTAAGCCATCCGGTTCATTATAAAGTGCTACGACTTTGGCGCCCAGCTCCTTAAAAACCGATGGCCCCACGTTATAGGCAGCACCATTGGCACAGTCCACCACAATTTTCAGGTTACTGAGGTCAAAATGGTAAGGGAAAGTCGATTTACAGAATTCAATGTAACGGCCATTGGCATCTTTTACACGCACACTTTTACCCAGGTTTGCGGTATCTTCAATTTTGAGTTCGTTTTCGAGCTCTTTATTGATCGCATCCTGTAATTCATCCGGCAGTTTCTTGCCTTCGCTAGAGAAGAATTTGATTCCATTATCAAAATAAGGATTGTGTGAAGCTGAGATCACAATCCCTAAGCTGGCGTGTAAAGCACGGGTTAAATGGGCAATCGCAGGGGTAGGTAAAGGACCAAGCAAATGCACATATACACCCGCTGCATTTAGACCGGCCTGTAATGCAGATTCTAAAATATAGCCCGACAAACGCGTATCTTTACCTAAAACAACAATCGGTTTTTTCTTATTACTGAACTGTTTTAAAACTTTACCTGCAGCAAAACCCAACTTCAGGGCAAATTCAGGTGTAATCGGAAGTTCCCCAAACTTTCCACGAATTCCATCTGTTCCAAAATAACTCATTTTCTACTCACTTCTTATACATTTATAGGGAAATTAATCATCCCATTTTCATGCAAATACTTTACACCAAAATCAAAAAAGCCGTCATATAAATGACGGCTTTTCCTGACTTTGATTACTAAAAATTAACCAACACGGTAGTTCGGTGCTTCTTTGGTAATGGTCACGTCATGTACGTGCGACTCAGACATACCTGCTGCGGTAATTTTCACAAACTTGGCATTTTGACGAAGATCGTTCACAGTCGCAGAACCGGTATAACCCATAGAAGAACGCAGGCCGCCCATCATTTGATGAACGATATTACCCATAGGACCTTTATAAGGTACGCGGCCTTCAATACCTTCCGGTACGAGTTTTTCCTGACCGGCTTTAGAGTCCTGGAAATAACGGTCAGCAGAACCTGTTGCACCCGCCATTGCGCCCAATGAACCCATACCACGGTAAGCCTTGTAATAACGGCCCTGGAAGAATTCAACCTCACCCGGTGCTTCTTCAGTACCCGCCATCAATGAACCGACCATGATGGTGCTTGCACCGGCGCCAATTGCCTTCGCCATATCGCCAGAGAAGCGGATACCACCGTCAGCAATTAAAGGAATCTGGTCTTTCAATGCATTGGCAACGCTGTCAATCGCAGAAATTTGTGGCATACCAATACCGGCAACAATACGTGTAGTACAGATCGAACCAGGACCGATACCGACTTTTACCGCATCCGCACCGGCATCAAGAAGCGCAAGTGCAGCATCACCAGTGGCAATGTTACCGCCAATCACCTGAACTTGCGGATAGTTGGCTTTGACCCAGCGAACACGTTCAATCACGCCTGCAGAGTGACCATGGGCTGTATCGACAACAATGGCATCTACACCCGCCTCAACCAGTGCTTCAACACGGCTTGGTGTTTCTGCGCCAGTACCGACTGCCGCACCCACACGTAGACGACCGAGGTCATCTTTACAGCTGTTTGGATAAAGTTCCGCTTTACGGAAATCAGTGACCGTAATCAAACCTTTCAGTTCGTTGTTATCACCCACCACCAATACTTTTTCAATGCGATTTTTTTGCAGAAGTGCCTGGATATTTTCTTTTGATTCGTTTTCACGAACAGTCACCAGACGGTCCTGACCAGTCATGATATTACTGACAGGTTGTTCCAGATTGGTTTCGAAACGTGTATCACGACCCGTCACAATACCGACAACCTTGCCATCTTTAACCACAGGCACACCGCTGATGTTGTTGGCTTGAGTGATTGCGATCAGTTCACGAACAGTGGTTTCTGGCGTTACGGTGATAGGGTCTTTCACCATACCCGCTTCAAATTTTTTCACACGGCGTACTTCTGCAGCTTGCGCAGCAATGTCCATGTTTTTGTGCAAGATACCAATACCGCCATTTTGCGCCATTGCAATTGCCATACGGGATTCAGTCACCGTATCCATAGCTGCTGACACAAGAGGAATATTCAAGTTAATGCCGCGAGTAAGGCGTGTCTTTAAGGAGACATCTTTTGGGAGAACAGTTGAGTAGGCAGGGAGTAATAAGACATCATCGAAGGTTAAAGCTTCTTGAACGATGGTCAACATAACAGTCTCACTGGTAATTTCCGTGCGCTATTATAAACAAAAAAAACAATTTTATTCATGCTTATTTCAGGCAGCAATGTAAAATAAATTTAGATTACTGAATATTATTGGGTTTTTGAATTTAAATACCGCAATTCGGGCTGAATTTCCTGATCAGTATTTCATTCAGACTGGACAACAAAAAACCTCGCGCTGTATCACCTAGACACCGCAAGCCCCGCTAACCAGTGCAAAAGACTCTAATCATGGCTTTACCCATCAAAACCGTGTGTTTTTAAATAAAAAAGCAGAGCCAGGGCCCTGCTTTTTTATTCTGGGATGATGAATCACGATCTAGCTGACACGTTCAAAACTGTCATCATTCTCGGCATCCTCTACCTCAATCTGGATAAAGGGAATCATATTGTGGGCCATACGGGCCTTGTTACATTGTTCATCGGCAATTTGCACTTCTTTACACGAGGAACTGCGTGACTCATACATGCCACAGCTAACCTGCGTGCCTATTTCACCATTCAGGGCAATACAGCGAGGATTTTTTTGATTGGTTCCCACCATACATGAATATACCGCTGTTACAGGTTCAGTATAATTTTCGGGCATTGGAATTCCCTCTGCCCAATAAAATGAAACCCGAAAATAGGCGCAACATGCGCCACAGCTTAAACATGCATCCTGTGCAGGAACTTGAGACAACATTTCTTATAAATTCTCGTCATCAAAAAAGTTTTTTTGGGATAGAAAATATAAAAAATGTTGTTTTTTGACTCAAGAAAAATTTTGTATTTTCTTGAACTATTCAGGACAGGTAAATACGCTTTCGTCCATCAGGTCGGTGCCGCATTCCAAGGTTTCAATCCAGTCCAAAAATTGATGGATCTGCTCTTTGCCAATAAATGGCGTGCCATGCTGTGGCACAATCATTTCCACATCCATGCTACGGACCATTTGTACCCACAGACGGATCACTTTATTGCAACACATATAGCGTTGATGAAAGCCTTTCATCTTCGGAATATGCGCAGCAAAATTTTCCAGCGGTTTAGAGACATCATCTACCATGGATGCGCCCATATCACCAGAAAACAGAATTTTGGCAATCGGATCATAAAACTGGAAATTACCGACCGAATGCAGAAAATGTGCCGGAACGGCAACAATGCTCGATTCACCCAACGGAATCACCTGACCATGGTCAGGCAGCTCAACCAGACGATCCAGCCAGTTCCCTTTCATCCGGTCGCTCATGAAAGCCGAGCTCAAATGTGGTAAGAAACGTGCCCATAATTTTGATGCTACTATTTTGGCCTCGGTATAGACCAGCCAGCGTGGCATAGAAGTAATAATGTCGGGGTCCTGATGGGAGGCCATAACATAATCAAGATTGGTTAGACGGGTATATTTGTTCAGCTCCATGGTCAATGGAACATAGGTCAAGTCGCCCCCTGGATCAAGCACTGCAGCACGTTCATGATCCAAGATTAGAAACTGGTTTGCCTGTACACCTTCACCTTTCACTAAACTGGTAAAACTAATACATTTATGCGTACCATTATCAAATAGTACCTGTGATGTGGTGCGATCAAACGCCATACCCATTCCCCAAAATATCGTTTTTAAACTAAATTTTTAATTCCTCTCAACATATAGGGATTCATGGAAATTTACAACAAAATAACATCTGAATACTGGTAGATTTATCAGTAAATTGTGCGGTATTTCTCAATAAAAAATCCCGACAAAAATGTCAGGATTTTTTTAATGCTATTCAAATTTAAAAGAAATAATGTTGTACCAGTGCCGCCACACCAATCACTAAAAACACAACTGCACCAATTTTATGAATCAGTGAAATCGGTAGTTTTTCTGCCAGTTTGTTACCAATAAAAACCGCAGGAGCATTGACCAGCATAATGCCCAGTGTAGTTCCCAATGTTACCCAGCCTATACTGTCAAAGCGCGCGGCAAGTGCCACGGTAGCAATCTGGGTTTTATCACCAATTTCTGCCAGAAAGAATAAAACAAACGTGGCACTAAAGACGCCATATTTTTGCCATTTATTAATGCTTTCAGTTTCATCATCCAGTTCATCTGGAATCAGCATCCAGGCCGCCATCGCAATAAATCCAAGGGAAACAATCCATAACAATACGGTCGGGCTCAGAACGGTTGTAATCCATTGCCCCAGGACAGCGGAAACACCATGGTTGACCACGGTCGCCAGAAAAATTGCTATCAGAATTGGTACAGGTTTACGGAAACGCGCAGCCAGCAGCAAAGCCAGCAATTGAGTTTTGTCACCCATTTCAGACAAGGCAACAACAGCTAAAGAAATCAGGAAGGCTGAAAGCATGATGTATTTCTCTGGCTAGCATAATAAAACCTGTGACTCACCCCTCCTGCTAGCCAAATTGAGCAGAGTGGTAAATCAAAGGTCTTGCCAACAAAAAGAAAATCATGATCAAAAGATCATTTGGTTCTTTGCTATGATGACCATGTTCTGTGGAACAATTATGTTGACCATCACCTTTTTACATTGCGTAAAAAGCGGCTACTCCCCAATGAAGTGCATGCATTTTAAGCTGAAAGATAAAAATTTTCAAATGACTTTAAAAATATCATTTCAGGACAATGCTAAACATTGCGACTCATGGCAAAAATTGGATTAAAGATCATTTTAAGCGGCTGTGTTAACCATCTTATCCCTATCATAAGAATGAGTCTGCGTATGTCTCAATACCAAAGATTTCATAAAAAAACCCTGCCGAAGCAGGGTTTTTTGTAGCCTAAACTGAAATTAGAGCAACAGACTACGGATATCCGCCAACAATTTGGTCAGCTTATGGGTAAAGCGTGCTGCATCTGCGCCATTAATCACACGGTGGTCATAAGACAATGACAATGGAAGCATCAGCTTAGGATCAAAACTTGTACCATTCCAGACCGGTTGCATGGTGGCTGGTGAAATACCCAAAATCGCCACCTGAGGCCAGTTCACCAATGGTGTGAATGCGGTACCGCCAATTGAACCCAGGCTGGTAATGGTAAAGTTCGCCCCTTGCAAGTCTTTCGGTGACAATTTCTTGTCACGTGCTTTCTTGCTCAGCTCACCCAGTTCAACTGCAATTTGCTTGATTGATTTTTGATCTGGATTACGCAGTACCGGTACAGTCAAACCATCCGGTGTTGCCACGGCAATCCCCATATGGATTTCATTACGCAGCAATACCGATTTTTGATCGTCTGCCAAATGGCCTGCAAAATACGGCTCTTCCTTCAACAGATGAGCGACTGCTTTGGCAATAAAAGCCAGAATCGTCAGGCTAATACCGTCTTGTTTAAACTTAGCTTTGAGTTCACCACGCCATGCTTCAAGTTCGGTAATATCTGCCAGGTCAAACTGCGTCACCTGTGGAATGTAGTTATTCAATGACAATTGCGGCACAGATACCTGTTGCAGACGGGTCATGGCTTTCACTTCACCACCGCCAAATGCCGAGAAGTCTGGCAATGCAGGCAAGCCAGGAACTTGTGCTACAGTCTGTGCTAACGGTGCAGCTTGAGGTGCAGTTAAGCGTGTTTTTACATAAGCAAAAACATCTTCCTTCATCAAGCGGTCATGAGCACCTGATGCCTTCACTTCAGCAAGTACCACGCCCAACTCACGCGCCAGCTTACGCACCGCAGGACCGGCATAGACTTTGGCATTGGCAGCATTCTGCTCTTTGCTCAGCTTATCAGCCGATTGAACGGGTGCTTGTTCTACAGATGTAGCCGCTTGTGGCACTGCTGCCGGAGCAGGTGCTGCTTTGGCTGCAGGAGTAGCTTCAACTTTAGCTGGCTGAGCTACAACTGCCTGTCCTTCCACTTCGATGGTTACCAGAGCCATGCCTTGTGAGACATTTTGCCCCATTTGTACGTGAATGGCTTTAATTACCCCTGCCGATGAGCTTGGTACTTCAACGGTCGCTTTATCAGATTCAACCACAATAATGCTTTGATCCGCCTCAACCGTGTCACCGACTTGAACTAAAATTTCCGCCACTACAGCTTTATCTACACCCAGATCAGGCACAGCAATTTCAACGTCTCCGCTTGGTGCAGAGGCTACAGGTGCCTGAACTGATGTTTCTATTTTTGGCGCATTCACAGAAGATGTTTCTGTAGAAGCTGTACTTGGTGCTGCTTCAACAGCTGAAGATGCAGTTTTCACTTTGAGCAGAACCACACCTTCTTTGACTGTGTCGCCTGCCCGAACTTCAACGCTCTCAACCGTACCTGAAACGGTACTTGGCACTTCTACAGTGGCTTTATCAGATTCCACCACTACAATGCTTTGATCGACAGCAATTTCATCACCTACCTGGACCAAAATTTCGCCGACCAGGGCTTTTTCTACCCCAATGTCAGGGACTTGCACTTCAACAATTGAAGAGCTGCCAGTCGGAGCCTTCGGTGCAGAAGCTGCTGGTTGATGGGATGCCAGTTCCTGCATAATTTCCTGATCAGGCAGCGAGGTCGGAGTATTTTCCGAAGTCTTCTGTGAAGCAGCTGCTTCCTGGACTTCAGTCGCACTGGTTGAACCGTCTTCAGCTTCTAGTTCAATCAGGACCGAACCTTCTGAAACCACATCGCCCGCTGCAACCGTAATACTTTTCACAATCCCTGCCGAAGTACTTGGCACTTCAACAGAGGCTTTATCTGATTCAAGCAAAATCAGGCTGTCATCTACCGCAACGCTATCGCCCACTTTGACCAAAATTTCAGCAACGGTGGCTTTATCTACCCCAATATCAGGTGTTTTGATTTGCATGCTTAGTTCTCCTCACCTGATTGTTCTTTATAGTCCGCAACCGCCTGAATTTCAGGATGTGCTTGAGGTGCCCAAGCGACTGGACGATCAGTATCAAGTTCAAAGCTGGAGATGGCATCTTTCACCAAACGCGCATCAACCTCACCTTCATCGGCCAGTTTCTTCAAGGTTGCCACAACAATGTGCGCAGCATCCACACCGAAGTAACTACGCAAATTGCCACGAGTATCTGAACGGCCGTAACCATCGGTGCCCAAAGCTACAAATGGACGGTTGTCTGGAAGATAGGCACGAATCTGTTCGCTGTATGCGCGCATATGATCGGTTGCAGAAACCACGATACCGTCTGTTTCACGCAATTGTTGTGACACCCAAGATTCTTTGGTGTCTTCTGCCAATGGATGCAGGCGATTGTATTCTTCACATGCCATACCATCACGTGCCAGTTCGTTGAAGCTGGTGACACTCCACACATTCGAGTGAATCTGGTATTCATCGCGCAAGATTTTCGCCGCTTTAATCACTTCACGAAGAATCACACCGGAACCCATCAGCTGAACAGTGGCTTTATCATCCTGTTCAAGCAGATACATACCGCGTTTGATGCCTTCTTCCACACCTTGCGGCATTTCAGGATGCTCATAGTTTTCGTTCATGACGGTCAGGTAATAGAACACACGTTCCTGATTGACATACATGCGTTGCAAACCATCGTGTACGATCACTGCAAGTTCATAACCGAAACATGGGTCATAAGACACACAGTTCGGAATAGTATTCGCCAGAATATGCGAATGACCATCCTGATGCTGCAAACCCTCACCATTCAATGTAGTACGGCCCGCAGTTGCACCCAACAAGAAACCTTGTGCCTGTGCATCACCGGCTGCCCAGGCAATATCGCCAATACGCTGGAAACCGAACATCGAGTAGTACATGTACATTGGAATCATCGGCAGGTTATTGGTTGAATAACTGGTTGCCAAGGCTGCCCATGCACTCATTGCACCGGCCTCGTTAATTCCTTCCTGCAACATGTGACCATCTTTGGCTTCACGATAGTTCATCAGCTGTTCTTGGTCTTCGGGAGTATATTTCTGACCATGTGCAGCATAGATCCCCAACTGACGGAACATGCCTTCTAAACCAAAGGTACGTGCTTCATCCGGTACGATCGGAACAACGCGGTCTTTAATGGCTTTTTCTTTCAGCAGCGCTGAAATTAAGCGAACCATCACCATCGTGGTTGATTGCTGTTTGCCATTTGAACCTTTTAATACCGCATCAAACACTGAAAGTTCTGGAATTGCCAAAACTTCACTTTCTTTACGACGTGCAGGCAGATAGCCACCCAATGCTTCACGACGTGCCTTCATGTATTTAATTTCAGGCGAGTTTTCACTTGGACGGTAAAATGGAACTTCTTCAAGCTGTTCATCGGTAAATGGCAGATTGAAACGGTTGCGTACATACTTGAGTGATTCAAGCTGCATTTTCTTGATTTGGTGGGTTTTGTTGACCGCTTCAATTTCTTCAGACAGACCATAACCTTTAACTGTTTTCGCTAAAATTACGGTTGGCTGACCTGTAGACTTCATTGCTTCGGCATAGGCAGCGTACACTTTGTAAGGGTCATGACCGCCACGGTTTAAGTTATCGATGTCTTCATCACTTAAACCTTTAACAAGTTCTTCAGCTTCTGGGTATTTACCAAAAAAGTGTGCACGCGTATAAGCACCACCTTTTACCTGATAACGTTGATAATCACCATCCACCGCCTCTTCCATCACAGCTTTTAAAGCACCGGATTCATCTTTGGCAAGCAGCGGATCCCAATGACGGCCCCATACCACTTTAATCACGCGCCAGCCGGCACCACGGAATAAGGATTCAAGTTCCTGGATAATCTTACCGTTACCGCGAACAGGACCGTCCAGACGCTGTAAGTTACAGTTCACCACCCAAATCAGGTTGTCTAACTTTTCACGACCGGCGAGCGAAATCGCACCTGTACTTTCCGGTTCATCCATCTCACCATCGCCAAGGTAAGCCCAGACCTTACGGTCTTCTTCTTTAATGAGACTACGGTTCATCAGGTATTTTTGAATATGCGCCTGATAGATCGACATGATCGGACCCAGACCCATCGATACGGTCGGGAACTGCCAATAATCCGGCATCAAGTAAGGATGCGGATAACTTGGCAAACCATTGCCACCCACTTCACGACGGAAATTGTTCAGTTGCTCTTCAGTCAAACGGCCTTCCAGAAATGAACGTGCATAAATCCCTGGCGCACAGTGACCTTGATAATAGATCATGTCGCCACCAAAGTGGTCGCTATTGGCGCGGAAGAAGTGGTTAAAACCAACATCGTATAAGGTTGCAGAAGATGCAAAACTGGCCAAGTGACCACCCAGGTCGTCACCGGTCTTATTGGCACGTAACACCATTGCCAAGGCATTCCAGCGAATCAGGGCACGGATACGGCGCTCCATATCCTGGTCGCCTGGCATAGCCGGGGTTTCTTCAACTGAAATGGTATTAAGATAAGGAGTATTTAGACGCTGAATAGGAACATGCTTGGCAATCGCGCGCTGATAGAGCTTTTCTAACAAAAATGCAGCACGCTCTGTACCCATATGCTGTAAAACCGAGTCAAATGCATCTTGCCATTCTTGGGTTTCTTGCGCGTCGGTATCACCATAAAACGCCATATTTCACCTATTCCTTGAGCTTATTTATAGTCTCTATATGTACCATACTTTAGAGGGCATCAGTTATCGCTACAGCTGAATACGGAATACCACTATTATTTAGATAATAAATACTCGTTGACCATTCTTTACGCAATAAAACAAAAAACCGCCAATAAAGGCGGTTTTTTATACAATAACTATTCTCTTGAATGATACTATTATATTCGAAAGCTCTAAAGGTTCTAGAGTTACTCTTTAACGAATATACAAATCTGTATTTATCAACTTATGGCAACATTGCTAAATAAGTTGATGGATTTTTGCGTTGTCCATCTTTCACGACTTCATAATGCAAGTGTGGACCGGTACAACGACCTGTACAACCCACATTGGCAATGTGCTCTCCAGCTTCTACACGATCACCAACACGGGCAATTAAACGCGATGCATGCGCATAACGGGTTAAATAGCCATTACCGTGATTAATTTCCACGTATTGGCCATAACCTGTACCCCAACCCGATTTGGTCACTACACCCGGGCCAGTCGCATAAATAGGCGTACCGCTTGGTGCGGACAAATCCAGACCAGAGTGATTTTCAGCGCGGCCACCCATGGTACGGCCACCAAAGTCTGAGCTCACACGTTTCATAGCTGGAAGGGGATGAGATACTAACCAGGAGTAAGCGTTGCCAGAATAAGTTTGTGAATTCTTTGAACCATATTTTTTAGCCAATGGTTCATTGTTTAATTCAATTGTTTTTTCACGCAATTGAACATTCATTCTGGTTTCAGCAGGAAGATCAATATCATTTGACTCTGCATAAGACCCTTGAGCCAAAGTACGAGTCAATTGTTCAATGCGATCTTCCGATACATTATTAGAGTTAGGATTTAATTCAACTAAATCTGCAAAAGCCACAGATGCGGCAGAAGCTGCCAATGAAAACGCTAATAAAATACGTCGCGTATGCATAAAAAACCTCTTTTAACTGTTCTTAGTCAATGTCCTTGCGTGATCTCTTCCTTGATATCCACTAAAAGAAGTGCGTAAGATTAAGACACAAGTATGTAGGAACAATGTATGTCGGAACCAGTTAACATCTTTCAACAAACAAGAAAACACTTAAAAACAGGAAACTTTACGTTTCTCTCTACACAAGTTGCTGCATGGCAGAAACTTACAAAACTCATTCAACCAATATTGCCCCAACCGGAGCAATGGCAAGTTGTTTGTTATCAACATGGCATTTTGACGATTACGGGTGCAAATCAAGCCATGATTAGCCAGCTTGCCTATCTTCAAAAGCAATATATCTCACAATTGTTACAATTACCTGAATTTAAAGACTTACAAAAATTGCAAGTACGATTAAGAATTCAGATGCAACCCCCTTTAAAACCCCAATCTCTGTCCCGATCCCTTAGTCCAGATACTCAAGACTTACTGCGTGGTGCTGCTGACTTTGTAAGCGACCCTAAGCTTAGCCAAGCTATGCTACGTTTGGCAAGAAATAAAAAGTAACCAATCTAGGCATATCTTTGAATTAAGAAAAAAAACATGTGAACTGCTTAACAATTCATTTTGTTATATTATAACGTGTGCATTAAAAGACAATAACTTATGTCACACTTACATAAGAAATTGGGCATTGATTAATGTCATCAAATGTTACAATTTCGTAATTACTTGGATCACTTTTAACATTGCGTAATAATTGATTATTTAAGGCATGTCCGGACTTATACCCATCAAATTTGGCAATAATCTGGTGGCCTAAGAGATATAAATCCCCGACTGCATCCAGAATTTTGTGACGGACAAATTCATCTGAGAAGCGAAGCCCTTCTTCATTGACCACACCAGTTTCATCTACCCCAATGGCATTGTCCAGACTCGCCCCCAAGGCCAGATTATTGGCTTTTAGATAATCCAGATCTTTCATAAAACCAAAAGTACGTGCTCCACTGACTTCATAGACAAAAGTTTCGGTAGAAAAGTCGATGGTTGCTGACTGATATTCTTTTTTAAATGCAGGATGATCAAAATCAATGGTAAAGTTGAGCTGGAAGCCATCATGAGGATGAAATACTGCACGCTTATCATCAATGAATGCTTCAACATGTTTTAAAATTTTTATAAATTTTTTCGGTGCATCCTGTTCTTGTAGTCCGCCTTGCATCAGCAGGTAAATAAATGGACCAGCACTACCGTCCATAATCGGAACTTCTGAAGCCGAAACTTCAATAATCAGGTTATCAATCCCCAGTCCTGCAATGGCACTCATGACATGCTCAATGGTCCCGACTTTGGCATTTTCCTGAACCAAGTTTGAACACATAAATGCTTCTTGAATCAGCATGGCGTCTGCAGGAATGTCCACCTGCGGATCTAAATCGATACGTCGAAATACAATACCCCCATCCACATGGTGCGGCACAAAGTTAATTAAGACTTTTTGCCCACTATGAAGACCAATACCGCTCGCTTTCACGACACGCTGTAGGGTACGTTGTTTCAACATGTTTTTCTATCATCTGCTCATCAAACCGCTATACGTTAGCATATTTAGCCATTGATAAAAAATAAAAAGGTAGTCTTGCGACCACTGCTGTCCCATAGTTTGCTTTAAATAAAAAAACCTGAGTCCTAACAGTTAAAATATGAGTGCAAACAAACACTTTAACGACCAGGATTCAGGTTTTGTCAC